>NZ_JBDGAB010000014.1:0-37354 GCF_040910705.1 Blautia sp. RTP21359st1_E11_RTP21359_211015 | reverse complement strand
GAAGTGCCCTTGATGAACTGGAAGTAGTTCTGGACCGTATGAAGCAGACCGGGTATGATTACGAGATCCTGTTTATGGATGCAGAGGATTCTGTCCTTGTAAAACGCTATAAAGAATCCAGAAGAAGCCACCCGCTGGCAAGAGCAGGGAGAGTGGATGAGGGAATCCGCCTGGAACGTGAGAAAACAAAATTTCTCCGGAAACGTGCGGATTATATCATTGATACCAGCCATCTGCTTACCAGGGAGCTTCGCCAGGAAATCGAAAAGATCTTTGTGGATGACAGAGAGTTCAGCAATATCATGATCTCTGTGCTTTCCTTCGGCTTTAAGTATGGAATCCCGGCAGATGCAGATCTTGTGTTTGATGTGCGATTTCTTCCCAATCCCTATTATGTGGATGAACTGCGTCCTCTGACAGGCCTTGACGATGAAGTGTTCAATTATGTGATGGCCAGTGATACGGCGAAAGCCTTCGCGGACAAACTGGAGGATATGATCCGTTTTCTGATCCCTAACTACATTAAAGAAGGGAAAACAAGCCTTGTGATCGGTATCGGATGTACAGGGGGAAAACATCGTTCTGTTACTATTGCCAGAGAACTTTTTTCCAGGCTTTCCAAATCGGATGAATACGGCATCCGCCTGGAGCACAGGGATGCGGAGAAGGACAGACTTCTGAAAAAATAACTGCCGCGATGAAAAGGGTGGCAGGGAAACAGTAAAAGAGGGTTCGGGATGTCATTTTCAGGAAAAGTCAAAGAAGAACTTGCAGGACAGCTTAGTCTGGCCAGGCACTGTCAGGTGGCAGAACTGGCGGCACTGCTCTGCGGCTGCGGCCGTGTGGAAAAAATGTCGGATGGAAACAGAAAACTATGGATCCAGACAGAAAATGAAGCAGTTGCAAGAAAAAGCTTTACATTATTGCGAAAAACCTTTAATATAGAGACAGCGATTGTTATCCGGGAAGGATCTCATCTCAAACGGGGTAAGGTATATCTTGTTGAGGTTACGGATCCTGCCAGAACAGAGGAAGTACTGCAGGGGACAAAGCTTTCTGTGGATAACGAAACCGGTTTACTTGAAATGGATAATTCGCTTGTGGTTCAGATGAACTGTTGCAAGCGGGCATTTATTCGCGGTACTTTTTTGTCGTCCGGTTCGATCAGTGATCCAGAGAAAGGGTATCATTTTGAGATCGTGTGTCCGGACAGCAGGAAAGCAGAACAATTACAGGGGATTATCCGCAGTTTTCACGTAGAAGCTAAAATTGTGGTGCGCAAGAAATCATATGTGGTCTATGTGAAGGAAGGCGCGCAGATCGTTGACATGCTGGCAGTCATGGAGGCGAACGTAGCCCTTATGGATCTGGAGAACATCCGGATACTTAAGGAAATGCGTAACACGGTAAACCGTAAGGTGAACTGTGAGGCTGCGAATATCAATAAAACGGTAAATGCGGCAGTGAGACAGGTGGAAGATATACAGCTGATCAGCAGAACTATCGGCTTTGAGAGCTTAAGCGATGGACTGGCACAGATAGCCAGGCTGAGACTGCAGTATCCGGATGCCACACTGAAAGAATTAGGTATGATGTTGAATCCGCAGGTGGGCAAATCAGGTGTGAATCACCGGCTTCGCAAGCTGAGTGAGATCGCAGATGAGCTGCGGGAGAACAAGGAGGAGCTATTATGATTAAAAAACCAATCACTATCAACTTATCCACTGGACTGGAGGCAAGACCTGTAGCACAGCTTGTTCAGGTGGCAAGCCAGTTTAACAGTGAAATTTATGTTGAGATTGGCAAAAAAAGAGTCAATGCAAAGAGCATTATGGGAATGATGACCCTGGGACTTGACGCTGGAGAAGAGATTACACTGTCTGCCAACGGTGATGATGAGAATGCAGCGATGGAGAGCATTGAACAGTATTTAAGCAACCAGTAATCAGTTGGGACAGAGCAGTCCGCGGAAAAGGGTAGATTCCTGCGGATGTGGAATATAAAGGGATACAGACGGAAAGGAAGACCGATTCCCGCTGTATCCCTTTCCGCTTCAAAGTACCTACAAATATGAAAGAGGAAGATTACCTATGTCAAAAGTATTGAAATTTATCGTACATTTTGTTGTGATATGCACACTGATCTGTGTACTGGGACTTGTTCTTCCGCCGTTCTTCGGGGTGAGAACAGTGATCGTGGATAAATCCGATAAGGCAACGAACCTCCCAGTCGGATCTGTTACATATGCGATCCCGGAGAAGAGTTCTGCGATCAGCGCAGGTACTCCGATCCTTGTACAGAAAGATTCCGAGACATATAAATATACGATCACCAATCTCGATGCCTCCAAGGGAACCGGAACAGTAACAGATCAGTCCGTTTCCGGAGGAAAGACTTTTACCATTAAGGTTGGAGATTATGTTCCGAAAGTTGTAGTTACCATTGGCTATGTGGGATATCTTATGGTGGCTACAGAAAGTATTGAAGGCCTGATCATTCTTGGTCTGGTCGTATTGTTCCTGATCATCCTGTATGTGATCGCAGAGCTCTGGAAGAAAGAGCCGGATGATATTGAGGAAGATGTGAACGATCCGGAACCGGGTTATGTGAAGTCCAGGAAAGAACTGAAGCAGGAAGAAAAAGCACGTGCCAGAAGAATGAAGGAAGAAGAAAAAGAGATCATTCAGGAAGAAAAGGCACGAAAACACAAAAATAAAAAAGCAGATAAGCGTAAGGTCCGTACGGGCGGTTTCGTAGATGAGATTGACGAAGAGGATGTTACAGACTATTCGGAGAATAAAAAGAAGGCTGCCATACAGCAGACTGCACAGACTGCCGCAAGTGAGGCTCATGCGGAACTTAAGAAAGAGATTGCAGCAGCCACTTCAGAAGAAGCAGATATGCTTTCCAGACTGGAAATGGCAGAACGTACGGTTGAAGAAAACAGAAAGCCGCATCCGGCCGGAAAGGTCGAAGAGGTTCCGGAAGAGGAAGAGGAGCCGGTTACCATTGGAAGCCTTGCGATGCCGTCTTATTCCGCAGCGCAGCTTGCAAGCCGCGTAAAGAAGGCAGGTGATGCACCGGATATCGTTAAGGATGACATCACGAAGGTTACACTGTTTGATTACTCGGATATCATCAGTGGTGATGTGGACGATATGGAAGAATAAAATAAGTACCTATTATATAAGAAGAAAATGGTTCAGAAATGAGCCATTTTCTTCTTTTTTAAAAAAAATCAAAAAAATTTAAAAAAAGGCTTGCATTCTGAAGAATCATCGTATATACTAATCCTTGCTGTGACATTGATAGCTATGAAGCGCGAGGTTGCTGCCACATTGGCAGGTTTTCCGTGGAGCGAATGTCAAGTTAGGAAACTGACGACAAGTCACTGTACAAAGTTCAATAACCATCTTGGGATGGGACGTGTGTGCAAATATACCATGACACACACGGAGATGTGTACAGTCGCCGCTTGTCGTACTGCTATATAAGTACGAATAGGAGGAGACTTTTTTTATGGCAAATCAGGTAATGAGAATCACATTAAAGGCATATGATCATCAGCTCGTTGATGCATCTGCAGCAAAGATCATCGAGACAGTAAAGAAGAACGGAGCAATGGTAAGTGGACCGGTTCCGCTTCCTACTAAGAAAGAGGTTGTTACAATCTTAAGAGCTGTTCATAAATACAAAGATTCCAGAGAGCAGTTTGAGCAGAGAACACATAAGAGACTTATCGATATCCTGACACCAACTCAGAAAACAGTAGATGCACTTTCCAGACTGGAAATGCCGGCTGGTGTTCACATCGATATCAAGATGAAAAACCGCTAATAATGTCATTTGACATTAACTATATGATTACCGAATGGTAATCCGCTATAAGGAGGAAGAAAGAAATGAAGAAAGCTATTTTAGCTACTAAAGTCGGAATGACTCAGATCTTCAATGAAGATGGAATGTTAATTCCGGTAACTGTTTTACAGGCAGGTCCTTGCGTTGTAACTCAGGCTAAAACTGAGGAGAACGATGGATACACATCAGTTCAGGTTGGCTTCGGCGAGATCAGAGAGAAACTGGTCAACAAACCGGAGAAAGGCCACTTTGACAAAGCTGGTGTAGCTGTAAAGAGATTTGTAAAAGAGTTCAGATTTGACAATGCCGGCGAGTATGAGGTTGGACAGGAGATCAAGGCTGATATCTTTGTAGCAGGAGATCATATCGATGCTACTGCAGTTTCCAAAGGTAAAGGCTTTCAGGGCGCCATCAAGAGACATGGCCAGTCCAGAGGACCTATGGCTCACGGTTCTAAATATCATCGTCATGCAGGTTCCAACGGCGCTTGCTCCGATCCGAGCAAGGTTTTCAAAGGAAAACATATGCCAGGTCACATGGGACATGTTCAGGTAACTGTTCAGAATCTTGAGATCGTACGTGTAGATACAGAAAATAACTTACTGTTAGTTAAGGGTGCTGTTCCAGGACCTAAGAAATCTTTGGTTACAATCAAAGAGACAGTAAAGTCCTTATAATAGGAAAGGAGGAGCATCAGAATGGCTAATGTAACTGTTTATAATATGGAAGGCAATGAAGTTGGCACAATGGAGCTGAATGACGCAGTATTCGGCGTTGAGATCAACGAGCATCTCGTTCATCTTGCAGTTGTTCGTCAGCTTGCAAATAACCGTCAGGGAACTCAGAAAGCGAAAACTCGTTCTGAGGTAAGAGGCGGCGGAAGAAAACCGTGGAGACAGAAAGGAACAGGTCATGCAAGACAGGGTTCCATCCGTGCACCACAGTGGACAGGCGGCGGTGTTGTATTCGCTCCGGTTCCGAGAGATTATGAAGTGAAAATGAACAAGAAGGAAAGAAGAGCAGCTCTTAAATCCGCTCTGACATCCAAGGTTCAGGATAATAAACTTGTTGTTGTTGACAGCCTTGCACTTGCTGAGGTTAAGACAAAAGAGATGCAGAAGGTTCTTACAAACCTGAAAGCAGAGAAAGCTCTTGTAATCACAGCTGACAACGATCAGAACGTAGTTCTTTCCGCAAGAAACATCGCTGACGTGGAAACTGCAACACCGGCTACAATCAACACATACGATGTTATGAAACACAACACCGTAGTTGTTACAAAGGATGCCGTTGCATCTATCGAGGAGGTATACGCATAATGGCAAGTATTCAGTACTATGACGTAATCATCCGTCCGGTTATCACAGAGAAATCCATGGCAGACATGGGTGAGAAGAAATATACATTCCTTGTACATCCGGAAGCTAACAAGACTCAGATCAAAGAGGCTGTTGAGAAGATGTTCGAGGGAACAAAAGTTAAGAGCGTAAACACCATCAACAGTGATGGAAAGAAAAAACGCCGTGGAATGGTAGTTGGAAAAACTGCTAAGACTAAAAAAGCTATCGTAGCTCTTACAGAAGAGAGCAAAGATATCGAGATTTTTGAGGGACTTTAATTAACAGATAAGTCCGAATATGTGCACGAAAGCACGAGAACAAATTCGAAAGGAGAAACATCATGGGAATCAAAAGCTATAACCCATATACACCGTCAAGAAGACATATGACTGGTTCCGACTTCTCTGAGATTACAGCTGCAAAACCAGAGAAATCCCTCGTTACTTCCCTTAAGAAGAACGCTGGACGTAACAATCAGGGTAAGATCACTGTAAGACATCAGGGTGGCGGAAGCAGAAGAAAATACAGAATCATCGACTTCAAGAGAAGAAAAGATGGAATCCCTGCAACAGTTAAAACAATCGAGTACGATCCGAACAGAACAGCTAACATCGCTCTGATCTGCTACGCAGATGGCGAGAAAGCTTACATCCTCGCTCCAGAGGGACTTAAAGTAGGCCAGAAGGTTTACAATGGTCCGGAAGCTGAGGTTCGTGTTGGAAACTGCCTCCCACTGGAGCTTATCCCGGTTGGTACTATGGTTCACAACATTGAGCTTCATCCTGGAAAAGGCGGACAGATGGTTCGTTCTGCAGGAAACGGCGCACAGCTCATGGCTAAAGAAGGAAAGTACGCAACACTTCGTCTTCCTTCCGGTGAGATGAGAATGGTTCCGATCGTATGCCGCGCAACTGTTGGTGTAATCGGAAACGGAGATCACAACCTTATTAACATCGGTAAAGCCGGACGTAAACGTAACATGGGTATCAGACCTACAGTTCGTGGTTCCGTAATGAACCCGAATGACCATCCACATGGTGGTGGTGAAGGTAAGACCGGTATCGGACGCCCAGGTCCTTGCACACCGTGGGGCAAACCTGCTCTCGGCCTGAAGACCAGAAAGAAAAACAAACAGTCCAACAAGTACATCGTAAGAAGACGCGATGGAAAAGCATTATCGAAATAATAAGGAGGAGAAAGCATGTCTCGTTCACTGAAAAAAGGACCTTTTGCAGACCAGAGCTTACTTAAAAAAGTAGACGCTCTTAACGCTGCAAATGATAAATCCGTAATCAAAACTTGGTCTCGCCGTTCCACAATCTTCCCGTCTTTCGTAGGACACACAATCGCTGTTCATGACGGAAGAAAACATGTGCCGGTATATATCACAGAGGATATGGTAGGACACAAACTTGGTGAGTTCGTTGCAACAAGAACTTACAGAGGACACGGAAAAGACGAGAAGAAGTCCGGAGTACGCTAGTCATCAGATTTATAACTGCCCGCTGTCAATTTAAGACAGCTGGCAGATAACTTAGATATCGAATTTAAGAAAGGAGGCACTTTAAGATGGCAAAAGGACATAGAAGCCAGATAAAGAGAGCCAGAAATGAGAATAATAGAGAGACAAGGCCGTCTGCAAAGTTATCTTATGCAAGAATTTCTGTTCAGAAAGCCTGCTACGTATTAGATGCGATCCGTGGCAAAGATGTACAGACAGCACTTGGTATCCTGACATACAATCCGAGATACGCTTCCAGCGTGATCAAAAAACTGCTTGAGTCAGCAGTAGCAAACGCTGAGAACAACAACGGAATGAACGCAGACAACCTTTATGTTGCAGCATGCTATGCAGATAAGGGACCTACAATGAAGAGAATTCAGCCGAGAGCACAGGGTAGAGCTTACAGAATCGAGAAGAGAACTAGCCATATCACAGTTGTGCTTGATGAAAGGTAAGGAGGAAAAGCATGGGACAGAAAGTTAATCCGCATGGCCTTAGAGTCGGAGTTATCAAGGATTGGGATTCCAGATGGTATGCAGAAGACAAGTTTGCTGACTACCTGGTAGAAGACTACAACATCAGAACATTCCTTAAAAAGAAATTATACAGCGCAGGTGTTTCCAAAATCGAGATCGAGAGAGCATCTGACAGAGTTAAGATCATCATCTACACAGCAAAACCTGGTATCGTAATCGGTAAGGGCGGCGCAGAGATCGAGAAAGTTAAAGCTGAGCTTCAGAAATACACAGACAAGAAGCTTATCGTTGACATCAAAGAAGTTAAGAGACCGGACAAAGATGCACAGCTGGTTGCTGAGAACATTGCTCTTCAGCTTGAGAACCGTATTTCCTTCAGACGTGCTATGAAGTCCACAATGCAGAGAACAATGAAGGCTGGCGCTAAGGGAATCAAGACTTCCGTATCCGGACGTCTCGGCGGAGCTGATATGGCTCGTACAGAGTTCTACAGCGAGGGAACAATCCCGCTTCAGACACTTCGTGCAGATATCGACTATGGCTTTGCGGAAGCAGACACCACATACGGTAAAGTTGGTGTTAAGGCATGGATCTACAATGGTGAGATTCTTCCGACAAAAGGAACTAAGGAAGGGAGCGATAAATAATGTTAATGCCAAAAAGAGTAAAACGTCGTAAACAATTCCGTGGCTCCATGAGAGGAAAAGCCCTTAGAGGCAATGTTATCAACTATGGTGATTTCGGTCTTGTTGCTACTGAGCCATGTTGGATCAGATCTAATCAGATCGAGGCAGCCCGTGTTGCTATGACCCGTTACATCAAACGTGGCGGTAAAGTTTGGATTAAGATTTTCCCGGATAAACCGGTAACAGCTAAACCAGCTGAGACTCGAATGGGTTCCGGAAAAGGCGCTCTGGAGTACTGGGTAGCAGTAGTAAAACCAGGTCGTGTTATGTTTGAGATTGCAGGCGTGTCCGAAGAGGTTGCCCGTGAAGCATTACGTCTTGCAATGCACAAGTTACCATGTAAATGTAAAATCGTTTCTCGTGCAGACTTAGAAGGCGGTGATAACAGTGAAAATTAATAAGTTCGTGGAAGATTTAAAAGCAAAGTCAGTTGCAGAACTGAATGAAGAATTAGTAGCTGCTAAAAAAGAGCTTTTCAATCTGAGATTTCAGAATGCAACAAACCAGTTAGACAATACAGGACGAATCAAAGAGGTTCGTAAAAATATTGCCAGAATCCAGACAGTAATCACTGAGCAGGCAAACGCTTCCAAATAGGACAGGAGGACATAATCGTGGAAAGAAATCTGAGAAAAACCCGCGTGGGTAAGGTTATCAGCGACAAAATGGATAAGACCATCGTAGTTGCAATTGAAGACCATGTAAAACATCCTCTTTACAAAAAAATCGTGAAGAGAACATATAAATTAAAAGCTCATGACGAGAACAATGAGTGCAACATCGGAGATACCGTTAAGGTAATGGAGACCAGACCGCTGTCCAAGGACAAGAGATGGAGACTGGTTGAGATCGTAGAGAAAGCTAAATAAGGAGGAAACCAGTATGATTCAGCAGGAAACTAGACTGAAAGTTGCCGACAACACTGGTGCAAAAGAAATCCTTTGTATTCGTGTTATGGGCGGCTCTACAAGAAGATATGCAAACATCGGTGACACAATCGTTGCTACGGTTAAAGATGCAACACCAGGCGGCGTTGTTAAAAAAGGTGACGTTGTTAAAGCTGTAGTTGTTAGAACTAAAAAAGGCGCTCGTCGTAAAGACGGATCTTACATCCGTTTCGATGAAAATGCTGCCGTAATTATCAAGGATGACTTAACTCCGAGAGGAACACGTATCTTTGGACCAGTTGCCAGAGAGCTTCGTGAGAAGAAATTCATGAAGATCGTTTCCTTAGCTCCGGAAGTATTATAGGAGGGTGCCGAATGTCAGCTATGAAAATTAAAAAAGGTGATACTGTAAAGGTAATCGCTGGAAAAGATAAAGGTAAGGACGGAAAGGTCCTTGCAGTTAACGTAAAAGACAACACAGTAGTTGTTGAGAACGTAAACATGGTTACAAAGCACGCTAAACCGTCCGCAGCTAATCAGAACGGTGGAATCGTGACAAAAGAAGCTCCGCTTCATATCTCCAACGTAATGCTCGTTGTAGACGGAAAAGCTACAAGAGTTGGATTCAAGATGGATGGAGACAAAAAAGTTCGTGTTGCCAAAGCAACAGGAAAGACAATCGATTAATTAAGAGAGGAGGCATATAAAGGTGAGTAGATTAAAAGATCTTTACAAGAACGAGATCATGGATGCCATGACCAAGAAATTCGGATACAAAAACGTAATGGAAGTGCCAAAACTCGAGAAAATCGTTGTTAACATGGGTGTTGGCGAGGCAAAAGAGAACGCTAAACTTCTTGACGCTGCAATCGCAGATATGGAACTTGTTACAGGACAGAAAGCAATCGCTACAAAAGCTAAAAAATCTGTCGCTAACTTCAAAATCAGAGAGGGTATGCCGATCGGATGTAAAGTTACTCTGAGAGGCGAGAAGATGTATGAGTTCGCTGATCGTCTTATCAACCTTGCTCTTCCACGTGTACGTGACTTCCGTGGTGTTAACCCGAACGCATTCGACGGCAGAGGAAACTATGCTCTTGGTATCAAAGAGCAGCTGATCTTCCCAGAGGTTGAGTACGATAAGGTTGATAAAGTAAGAGGAATGGACGTTATCTTCGTTACAACTGCTAAAACAGATGAAGAGGCACGCGAATTACTGACATTATTCAACATGCCATTTGCTAAATAGGAGGAAAAGATTCATGGCTAAGACAGCAATGAAAATTAAACAGCAGCGTAAAGCTAAATTCTCCACAAGAGAGTATACTCGCTGCAGAATCTGTGGCCGTCCACATGCATACCTGAGAAAATACGGAATTTGCAGAATCTGCTTCCGTGAGCTGGCATACAAAGGTCAGATCCCGGGTGTTAAGAAAGCTTCCTGGTAGGCCGAGGCGAAAGCAACTTTTTAATCATTTAAATAATATTCACACGACATGTAAAGTCTGAAGAAAGAGGAGGAAACTTACATGACAATGAGCGATCCGATCGCAGATATGCTTACAAGAATCCGTAACGCAAATACTGCAAAACATGACACTGTAGACGTACCGGCATCCAAGATGAAAATTGCTATCGCAAACATCCTTGTAGATGAGGGATACATCGCAAAATATGATCTGGTTGAGGATGGAGTTGTTAAAACTCTTCACATCACACTGAAATATGGTGAGGACAAAAACCAGAAGATCATCACAGGACTTAAGAGAATCTCCAAACCAGGTCTTCGTGTATACGCAGGCAAGGATGAGCTTCCGAAGGTTCTTGGTGGACTTGGTATCGCAATCCTTTCCACAAACAAAGGCGTTATCACTGACAAAGAGGCTCGTAAGCTTCAGGTTGGTGGCGAGGTACTTGCATTCGTTTGGTAGGCCAAAGCCGCTTAACGAAGCAGTCATATAGCTTTTAAACTGAAAACAGAGAGGGCATGGGCCCTCTCCGACAATCTAAGTAAGGAGGACAAATTTATGTCACGAATCGGAAGACTTCCGGTTGCAATTCCAGCTGGCGTTGAGGTTACAGTCGCAGATGGAAACGTTGTAACAGTAAAAGGACCTAAGGGAACACTTGAGAGAGCACTCCCGACAGAGTTAGAGATCAAAGTTGAAGACGGTCATGTAGTTGTAACAAGACCGAACGACTTAAAGAGAATCAAAGCCCTTCACGGCTTAACAAGAAGCCTTATCCACAACATGGTTGTTGGTGTAAGCGAAGGATACAAAAAAGAGCTTGAGGTTAACGGTGTTGGTTACAGAGCTGCTAAGCAGGGCAAGAAACTTGTACTTAACCTCGGATATTCTCACCCGGTAGAGATGGAAGATCCAGAAGGTCTTGAGTCCACAGTTGACGGAAACAAGATCATCGTATCTGGTATCAGCAAAGAAAAAGTTGGCCAGTACGCAGCTGAGATCAGAGACAAGAGAAGACCTGAGCCATACAAGGGCAAGGGAATCAAGTACGTTGACGAAGTTATCAGACGTAAAGTCGGTAAGACCGGTAAGAAATAATTAAGGAGAGTGAGAATATGATTAACAAAGCATCCAGAAGCGAAATTCGCGAAAAGAAGCATAGAAGATTACGTCATCATTTAAACGGAACTGCAACTACTCCTCGTCTGGCAGTATTTCGTTCCAACAAGCACATCTATGCACAGATTATTGATGACACAGTTGGTAAAACTTTAGTATCCGCTTCTACTCTCCAGAAGGACGTAAAAGCAGAGCTTGAGAACACTGATGATGTACAGGCTGCAGCAAAAGTTGGAACAGTGATCGGTAAAAAAGCTGTTGAGGCTGGTATCGAGAGCGTTGTTTTCGACAGAGGTGGATATATCTACCACGGAAAAGTTAAAGCACTGGCAGATGCAGCAAGAGAAGCTGGACTGAAATTCTAAGAGGAGGAAAAGAACACATGAAACGTAATCTTATTGATGCTAGTCAGTTAGAGTTAGAAGATAAAGTAGTATCAATCAAGCGTGTTACCAAGGTTGTTAAAGGTGGTCGTAACTTCCGTTTCACAGCTTTAGTTGTTGTAGGTGACGGCAATGGACACGTTGGTGCAGGTTTAGGAAAAGCAGCAGAAATTCCGGAGGCGATCCGCAAAGGTAAAGAGGACGCTATGAAGAAGCTTGTTACTGTTGCAAGAGACGAGAACAATTCCATTACACATGACTTCATCGGAAAATTCGGAAGCGCTGAGATGCTTCTGAAGAGAGCTCCGGAAGGTACTGGAGTTATCGCCGGTGGCCCGGCACGTGCCGTAATCGAGCTTGCAGGTATCAAAAACATCCGTACAAAATGTATGGGTTCCAGAAATAAACAGAACGTAGTTCTGGCAACAATCGCAGGCCTGAGCCAGTTAAAGACTCCGGAAGAGGTCGCAAAGCTCCGCGGAAAATCTGTAGATGAGATTCTGGGTTAAGGAGGATATGGAAATGGCAGATACAATCAAGGTTACACTGGTAAAATCTCCAATCGGT
The DNA here is from genome assembly GCF_040910705.1 of Blautia sp. RTP21359st1_E11_RTP21359_211015. NCBI lineage: Bacteria > Bacillati > Bacillota > Clostridia > Lachnospirales > Lachnospiraceae > Blautia > Blautia sp. RTP21359st1_E11_RTP21359_211015. Next base: position 25,065 of record NZ_JBDGAB010000014.1, on the reverse strand, counting down.
GCAGTACCGAAACACAAAAAAACTGTAAAAGCTATGGGTCTTACAAAGATGCATAAAACAGTTGAGATGCCAGACAACGCTGCAACCAGAGGAATGATTCAGCAGGTGCAGCACCTGGTAAAAGTAGAAGATTAAGGAGGTGCCAGAATGGAATTATCAAACTTAAGACCCGCAGAGGGTTCCAAGCATAGCGATAACTTCAGAAGAGGCCGTGGACATGGTTCAGGAAACGGCAAAACTGCTGGTAAAGGACATAAAGGACAGCTTGCTCGTTCCGGACACAAGAAACCGGGATTCGAGGGAGGTCAGATGCCTTTATACAGACGTCTTCCTAAGAGAGGTTTCACTAACAGAAACTCTAAAGAAATTATCGCAATCAATGTAGACGTTCTCAATCGTTTTGAGGATGGCGCAGAGGTTACAGTTGACAGCTTACTTGCAAGCGGTGCAATCTCCAAGATCGGTGATGGTGTTAAGATCCTTGGAAACGGCGAGCTTACAAAAAAACTTAATGTTAAAGTAAACGCTGTCAGCGAGACTGCAAAAACAAAAATTGAAGCTGCTGGTGGTACAGTAGAGGTGATCTAATGTTTGAGACTCTTAAGAGTGTTTTCAAAGTAAAGGAAATGAGAAGAAAGCTTCTCTATCTGATCTGGATGATATTCGTGATCAGAATCGGATCCCAGCTTCCTGTACCGGGAGTCGACAGTGACTTCTTTAAGCAGTGGTTTGAATCTAATACCGGTGACGCATTCAATTTCTTTGATGCGTTCACCGGCGGTTCCTTTACTCAGATGTCAATTTTCGCATTGAACATCACACCTTACATTACTTCTTCCATTATCATTCAGCTTCTTACCATTGCCATTCCGGCACTGGAAGAGATGCAGCGTGACGGAGAAGAAGGAAGAAAAAAGCTTACAGCAATCACACGTTATGTAACGGTTGGTCTTGCTCTGTTTGAGTCTGTTGCCATGGCAATCGGATTTGGACGTCAGGGTATGATCCCGAACATGAGCTTCCTTAAAGGAATCGTAGTTGTTGCAAGTTTAACAGCGGGTTCCGCAATGCTTATGTGGCTGGGCGAGCGTATTACAGAGAAGGGCATTGGAAATGGTATTTCCATCGTCCTGACTATCAATATCGTGTCCAGGATCCCGAGTGATATGTCCCTTCTTTATGAGAACTTCGTCAAGGGCAAAACAATTGCAAAAGGAATGCTTGCAGCCTGCATCATTGCTGTGATTATTCTGTTTGTTGTAGTGCTCGTACTTATCCTCAACGGAGCAGAGAGAAGAATTCCGGTTCAGTATTCCAGAAAGATGGTTGGACGTAAAATGATGGGCGGTCAGTCCACAAACATCCCGCTCAAGGTAAATACTGCCGGCGTTATCCCGGTTATTTTTGCTTCCTCTATCATGTCTTTCCCGTCGATCATTGCTCAGTTCGCTGGCAAAGGAAACGGAACGGGCATCGGAAGTGAGATCTTAAGAGGACTTTCCTCCAATAACTGGTGTAATCCAAGTCAGATCCAGTACAGCTGGGGTCTGATCGTGTATGTGGTACTTTGCGTATTCTTCGCATACTTCTATACATCAATTACCTTTAATCCGTTGGAAGTAGCCGATAATATCAAAAAGCAGGGCGGTTTTATCCCAGGCATCCGTCCGGGAAAACCGACTTCAGATTATTTGACTAAAATCCTGAATTATATTATATTTATAGGTGCAGTAGGTCTTGTTATCGTGGCCGTTATACCGTTCTTCTTCAACGGTGTGTTCGGTGCGGATGTTTCCTTCGGCGGTACATCTATCATCATCATCGTAGGTGTTATCCTGGAGACCGTTAAGCAGGTGGAATCTCAGCTGCTTGTACGTAATTACAAAGGCTTCCTGAACTAATTGAAAATGAAGGTTGCGGTGCGAAAGTGTCGCAGCCTTGATTTGTAAACAGGACTGTCTGAAAATCAGGCAGAAAACAGGAAAATGGAGGGTATGCTATGAGAATTATTATGTTGGGTGCACCGGGGGCAGGTAAAGGTACTCAGGCTAAGAAAATTGCGGCGAAATATGGGATTCCGCACATCTCCACAGGAGATATTTTCCGTGCTAACATCAAAAACGGTACCGAGCTTGGAAACAAAGCAAAAACTTACATGGATCAGGGACTTCTTGTTCCGGATGAACTGACCTGCGACCTTGTTGTTGACAGAATCCAGCAGGATGACGCAAGGGAAGGGTATGTTCTGGATGGTTTCCCGAGAACAATTCCGCAGGCAGAATGTCTGACAGAGGCTCTGAACAAACTTGGAAGCAAAATTGACTATGCGATCGATGTGGATGTGCCGGATGATAACATCGTGAAACGTATGGGCGGACGCCGTGCATGTGTGAAATGCGGTGCAACTTATCACGTTGTATTTGCAGCACCGAAGACAGAGGGGGTCTGCGATACCTGTGGTGACAAGCTTGTACTCCGTGATGATGACAAGCCGGAAACAGTTCAGAAGCGTCTGAATGTTTATCATGAGCAGACACAGCCATTGATTGACTATTACACCACACAGGGTGTTTTGAAGACGGTAGACGGAACCAGGGATCTGAATGAGGTATTCCAGGAGATCGTTGACATCTTAGGAGAATAAGAATGTCCGTAACAATTAAGACACAGCATGAAATCGAACTTATGAGAGAAGCAGGCCATCTTCTTGAGAAGGTGCATGACGGTTTGATCCCTTACATCAAACCGGGTGTCAGCACCAAAGAGATTGATAAGATCGGAGAAGAAATGATCCGGTCTATGGGCTGTATTCCGAACTTTCTGAACTACGGAGGTTTTCCGGCTTCTTTCTGCATCAGCCTGAATGATGAGGTTGTGCATGGAATTCCATCCGAGGAGAAGATCATCCAGGACGGGGATCTGGTTAAGATCGACGCCGGCCTGATTTATAAGGGCTACCATTCTGACGCAGCACGTACCTATGCGGTAGGTGAAGTATCCAAAGAAGCACAGCAGCTCATTAAGGTTACAAGAGAGTGCTTTTTTGAAGGACTGAAAATGGCAAAAGCCGGAAATCATTTAAATGATATTTCCAAAGCCATCGGAGCCCACGCAGCGAAATACCGTTATGGTATTGTACGTGACCTTGTAGGACATGGAATCGGAACTCATCTTCATGAGGATCCGCAGATTCCAAACTTCCCGCAGAAGCGCAGGGGCATCAAGCTCCTTCCGGGAATGACCCTGGCCGTCGAGCCCATGATCAACCTTGGTCGTGCGGACGTGGCATGGCTGGACGATGAGTGGACAGTGGTAACCATGGATGGTTCACTTTCCGCCCATTATGAAAATACGATCCTCATCACCGATGGGGAACCAGAGATTCTGACGCTTACGAATCTGTAAGCAGCAATTGTTGTCATGACATAGGAGGTAAAAAATGTCAAAAGCAGATGTGATCGAAGTAGAAGGCACTGTTCTGGAGAAACTGCCTAATGCGATGTTTAAAGTGGAACTGGAAAACAAACATGTGGTACTTGCACATATCAGTGGCAAGCTCCGTATGAATTTTATCCGTATTCTCCCGGGAGATAAAGTAACGATCGAACTTTCTCCGTATGATCTTTCCAAAGGAAGAATCATCTGGAGAGATAAATAAGAAATATTGTAAAAGACGACCTGGTGGCGTTAAGCTGCCGGGTCTTTTTTTGCCTTTTCTGCAGAAAAAGAATCTGAAGTGGAATTTATCACTCACATTTTTTTACGTTTCTCAGGCAGCGATACAATTGCTTCCTGGTCTGATTACGAAGTGGAGAAACCGGATACACTCTAAGAATGTAGAATAATTGGAAATCAGTGTAAAACTTAAACTTGTTGACAAACTGTGAAGTGAGTGTATTCAGGATATGCAGCAAATCGAAAATCCTGGCTTTACGAATATTATAAGATAAAACATAAAAATCCCTCGGAAATGATTAAAAAATCATTTTTCGGGGGATTTGTTTATGCAGATAATTTTTTATTTTACTTATGTTATCACCTTATCATCCGATCCCGCCCAGCACAACACCAAGGATCAGCACCAGAAAGCACACCGGAATATAAAGATATTTACACACCGGGTAAAAATATTTCGTGAATGGTTTCTCACGGCCTTTGCTGATCTGGCTTTCCACATAGCTCCGGCCGAAAATCCAGAAGAACATGATCCCTGCAAGTCCTGCGCCGAGAGGACAGATATAGATGGAAAGCACATCCATCCAGTCAGAAACAATGCCCTGGATAAGAAGCGAAACCACAACGCCGATCACTGAGATCACCATGCAGGAAGGAATCCGGCCAAGACCTGTTTTTTCCTGAACTGTGGCAATAGGAGCTTCATAAAGGTTCATAAGCGAGGTCATGCCTGCAAGGAACACAGCTACGAAAAAGATGATGGCAATGATCCGTCCGCCAGGCATGGTTTTGATCAAGTGCGGCAGGTAGATGAACAGAAGTCCGGGACCGCCCTGGTCAAGCTTGGCACCTGTGGTAGCCATGGCCGGAATGATAACAAGTGCTGCCAGCATAGCAGCCAGAGTATCAAAAAGTGCTACCCTTGCAGCAGATGCAGGGATATCTTCGCTGTCCGGAAGATAAGATCCGTAGATCAGTGTACCGTTGCCTGCAACAGACAGGGAGAAAAATGCCTGTCCAAGTGCGAAGATCCAGGTGGAAGGCTTTGCCAGAACTTCCGGCTCCACGCGGAAGATATAGCGGTATCCGGCAGCAGCTCCCGGCTGAAAGGCAACATAGATGCCAAGGATCACAAACAGTATAAAGAAGATAGGCATCATCACTTTATTGGCCTTTTCGATGCCGCTTCCAACGCCGTACATCAGGATAAACATGCAGATCACAAGAGCAGCCAGCTGCCAGAGATTATTTCCCCAGGCAGAGGCCATGCCTCCGAATTTGGCGCCAAAGGACTCAATATCTGCCGGTGCCAGGGTGGAGCCTGTAAAGGCTCCGAGCATATATCGGAAGATCCATCCCATAACAACGGTATAACCGATAGCCATGGCCAGTGCACCGATCACCGGTATCCAGCCTAGTGTTTCACCCAGCCTTCGTCTGCATTTGGTTTCACAGGCCATGCCGAAGGCGTCAATGGGCCCGGAACGTGTCCCGCGGCCAAAGCTCATCTCGCCGATCACCCCGGTAAAGCCGATCAGTGCCACAAAAATAAAATACGGGATCAGGAACGATCCCCCGCCATACAGGGAAACTCTGGTGGGAAACATCCAGATATTTCCCATTCCAACCGCAGACCCGATGCAGGCCAGAATGAACCCCCAGCGGCTGTTAAAAGATTCTCGTTTTTTCATAAAAATAAAATTTCCTCTCTCCGTTGATCGTTTCAGTATAACATAATTTTGGAAAATAGGAAACTGCAGCATCTATACAGATCCAGGTATCTATACAGATCTAGGCGGATATTTGTGAGCCACATTTGTCACCTGCTCATAACCGTATAGCTGCGAAGCAGTTATGAGCCGGGCTCATCGGCGCAGGGCATTATCATAAAATCGAAAATGATCCGGTCTGTGCCGTGACTGGGTATACTCAAACATCACACCGTCACTGTTATAAGTCTGGCTGGACACCACAGCCACGCAGTTATAATCCTTTACATTCAGATGAAGATATTTTTCATCAATTTCTGTAACCTTTTCCACAGTCATGATACGTTTGCTGTTGACAATGGTCATATGAAGCACCTGTTCCAGATATTCATAGATAGAATGACTGGCAATCTCGGCAGTAAGGCCGGGAACGGATTCCTTCAGAAAATAATTATGGTTGATGATCAGCGGGATATCTTCAAGATAATGGATACGCTGAATATAATATACTTCTGCACCAGCGGGAAATCCTGTGTAAGCTGACTGATTTTTGCTGATACAAAGCTCTGTAAAAAGAGCCACCTCCGTATGGGCATTCTGACCGTTCCTTGCAGCAGATTCCTTGAAGGTTTCGATCTCTCCGATGGTGAAAGCAGTCTTCTCGTTTGGACGGTAGATATTGCGGACACCTTTTCCCTGCATGGTCTGTACATAGCCGTCACTGACAAGAAGACTGACCGCACGTCGCAGGGTATTGCGGGAGCAGCCGTAAGTCTGGATCAGAGTGTTTTCGGAAGGCAGAAGCTCCTGATAGGCAAAGGTGTTGTCCTCTATTTTCATTTTCAGATCTTTATAGATATCTTCGTAAATACTTTTGGGCATTTCAATTCTCCATTCATGTTCGGTCAAAAATATATAGCAGGATTTATGATTTCTGGAATAATTATAAAAGATTTTCCCGGTAAGCGCAATGTAAATACCGTGGAATGTTTAAACAAGTTACAGAGCATATTGATATGTTATGAGGATAGTATGAGAAATATAGATGAAATCAATTTGTGGCCATTCAAAATCATGATACTGGATTTCAAACGCATATAAGCTGTAAGCGTCAGAGGGGCTTACGCGTAAACAAAAAAGGAAATGTGACAGTGTAAAAACAGATCACATTTCCTCTTATTTTATCAAAGCTAAAATAAAGTCAGGCCTCTTTTTTCTTATAGGAAAGATTCCTGAAGCTGCTGCCGTCAGAAGCTGTGCTTCGGGTAACTGCCGGTGTATCGGCTGCGGTATTCCGGTCTGCACTGATCAGCCATACAGCATAGAAGGCAGGAACCAGACAGAGCCATACGCCTGAGAGACCGCAGGTCATATACAGGATCAAAGACAAAGCTGCACCTGTATGAAAAGAAAGCAGCGTCATTCCGTAGAATTTTGCTTTATCGCACTGTGCGCTGTCCTTTTTCATAAGGAACTGAGTGACAGCTGTGGTGAACTGGCGAAGGTTGTTGGTGGAAAAGATCGTGGAGCTGTTATATCCGCCGGGAGCCTTGAAGGTACACCACTGGAAAGGCATTGCAAAGAACACGGGGTAAAGAGCCACAACCGGAGACATTCCGGAAGGAAAGAATCCCAGGAGCAGGATCGCAAAGATATCGATCCCGATACTGATAAAACGAAGATCTGCGGAAAAATGCTCTGGGATCCAGACTGTAAGGATAACAGCAGCCATATATATGAGAAGCGCACCCACACGCAGAAGCATATCCGAAAAATTCCTGCCTATGAGATCCCGAACAACACCAAGAAGATTGGCTGTCTGGGCATTGCCGAAAAGATCAGCTCTTGATATAATGGCATAAAGCCCCAGGTATCCACCGATAAAAGATAAGGTGTAATGTATCAGAAAACGATATTTCATTTCCGTATGCATATGTAAAGATTCCTTTCATTAAAATAGGCAGATTCCATATGTCTGCCGGACTTTGCCACCCATTATAATACAGCCTGTAAAAAAAATCAAAAATTTTTTAAATTTTTTCTTGCATTTCAGGAAAACAGGTGTTAGTATATATTTCAAGCGCGCAAATACTGTGTATGAGTGCGCCTGTGAAACTGCAGATATGAGACTAATTTACGGAAGGAGGATTTCCAGTGAAAGTAAGATCATCTGTAAAGCCGATCTGCGAGAAGTGCAAGGTCATTAAGAGAAAGGGATCCATCAGAATCATCTGTGAGAACCCGAAGCACAAACAGCGTCAGGGTTGATTTCCATATCGGAACTTCTTTGGAATGTTTGTGAAACGTGCGGCTGCAGTATGAAACACCCGGCAGGGTTGTTCTACTGAACAGATAATAAGCATGTATTGCCTAATACCGAGAGGCAACAGCGGTTAAGATCCGCAATTTCGGAAAGGCTGTGATTCGCCAATTACAGCTGGGTGTTTTACCGAGGCACCCCAATTAGGAAACTAGAAAAGAAAGCGGCAGGTCGATATGTCCCATTTCACCTTGCGAGAGCAAGTGACATACGATATGCGGAACTTTCAGAAACAGAAAATGGAGGAAACAGTACATGGCTCGTATAGCTGGTGTAGACTTACCAAGAGAGAAACGTATTGAAATCGGTCTTACCTACATTTATGGAATTGGTAGACCAAGCGCAGACAAAATTCTTGCTAAAGCAGAGGTTAATCCTGACACACGTGTCAGAGATCTGACTGATGACGAGGTTAAGAGACTGAGTGCTGTTATTGATGAGACAATGACAGTAGAAGGTGATCTGAGAAGGGAAATCGCCCTTAACATCAAGAGACTGCAGGAGATTGGATGCTACAGAGGTATCCGTCATCGTAAAGGACTCCCGGTTCGTGGTCAGAAGACTAAGACAAATGCGAGAACTCGCAAGGGACCGAAGAGAACTGTTGCAAACAAGAAGAAATAATTTATAGATATAACTAATTAATTTCAATAAAAGGAAAGTGTAGGTTAGTTTTAAAATGGCAAAAGTTACAAAGAAAACGACAAAACGTCGTGTCAAGAAAAACGTTGAACACGGACAGGCACACATTCAGTCTTCCTTCAACAATACAATCGTCACACTGACAGATAACGAAGGAAACGCTCTTTCATGGGCAAGTGCCGGTGGTCTTGGATTTAAAGGTTCAAGGAAATCTACCCCTTATGCAGCACAGATGGCAGCAGAGACTGCAACAAAGGCTGCTTTAATTCATGGATTAAAAACAGTAGACGTTATGGTAAAAGGCCCGGGCTCAGGCCGTGAAGCTGCAATCCGTGCGCTTCAGGCATGCGGACTTGAAGTAACCAGCATTCGTGACGTAACTCCGGTTCCTCACAACGGATGCCGTCCACCAAAACGCAGAAGAGTCTAATTAGGAGGTAGTTGAAATGGCAGTAAATAGAGTACCTGTTCTGAAAAGATGCAGATCCCTTGGCCTGGATCCGATTTACTTAGGAATTGATAAGAAGTCCACAAGACAGTTAAAACGTGCAAACCGCAAGGTGTCTGAGTATGGTCTTCAGTTAAAAGAGAAACAGAAAGCAAAATTTATCTACGGAGTTCTTGAGAAACCTTTCCGTAACTACTACAAGAAAGCCGACAGAATGCAGGGCCAGACAGGTGAGAACCTTATGGTTATGCTTGAGAGCAGACTTGACAACATCGTTTTCCGTATGGGATTTGCCAGAACAAGAAGAGAGGCTCGTCAGATCGTAGATCACAAGCACGTACTTGTTAACGGAAAATGTGTAAACATTCCGTCCTACCTGTGCAAAGCAGGAGACACAATTGAGATCAGAGAGAAGAGCAAAGGCTCTGAGAGATATAAAGGAATCCTTGAGATCACTGGCGGAAGACTTGTTCCGGAGTGGATCGACGTTGATCAGGAGAACCTGAAGGGTGTAGTTAAAGAGCTTCCTACAAGAGAGCAGATCGATGTTCCTGTAAACGAGATGCTTATCGTCGAGCTGTATTCTAAATAATTAGTAACTGTTTACTGTGTCTACAGTTATAAAAATTGGTAATACCCTCGAATGTTGATTAACCCAGAAGGAGGGAACCTTATAGTGTTTGATTTCAATAAACCAAAAATCGAAATTACCGAAATATCCGAAGATAAGAAGTTTGGAAGATTCGTTGTAGAGCCTCTGGAAAGAGGTTATGGTACTACCCTTGGCAATTCTTTAAGAAGAATTATGCTGTCCTCCCTTCCGGGAGCTGCAGTAAGCCAGGTGAAGATCGATGGTGTACTTCATGAATTCAGCTCCATTCCGGGCGTGAAGGAAGATGTGACCGAAATCATCATGAATCTGAAATCTCTTGCCATTAAGAATCACAGCAGTGATAATGAGCCGAAGACCGCATACATTGAGTGTGAGGGCAAAGGTGTTGTTACAGCAGCTGATATCCAGGCAGATCAGGATATTGAGATCATGAACCCGGATCAGGTGATTGCAACCCTGAACGGTGGAAAAGACTGCAGACTGGCCATGGAGCTTACCATTACCAAGGGTCGTGGCTATATCAGTGCAGACAAAGGCAAAACCGATGACATGCCGATCGGTATGATCGCAGTGGATGCGATCTACACACCGGTAGACAGAGTCAACATGATCGTAGAGAATACACGAGTTGGTCAGGTAACTGACTTCGACAAGCTTACACTGGATGTATATACCAATGGAACACTTGATCCGGATGAGGCAGTCAGCCTTGCAGCGAAGGTTCTCAGCGAGCATTTAAACCTGTTCATTGATCTTTCCGAGAATGCTAAGACCGCAGAGGTTATGATCGAGAAAGAAGACAATGAGAAGGAAAAGGTTCTGGAGATGAGCATTGATGAGCTTGAGCTCTCTGTTCGTTCCTACAACTGCCTTAAGAGAGCCGGTATCAATACGGTTGAAGAATTATGCAACAAGACTTCTGACGATATGATGAAGGTTCGTAATCTGGGCCGCAAATCCTTAGAGGAAGTACTTGCAAAACTCAAAGAGCTGGGACTTCAGCTCCAGCCTACAGAGGAATAATCCGGAAACAGAGTAATGAGTGGGGTGTCAGCAGCAGGGCAGTAAGACCGAACAAGCATGTCCTGGTGTCCCACAGATGGAGGATAATAAAATGGCAAAATATAGAAAATTAAGCAGAACATCTAACCAGAGAAAAGCACTTCTCAGAAATCAGGTTACAAATCTTCTTCATCACGGAAAGATTGTGACAACAGAAGCTAAGGCTAAAGAGATCCGTAAGATCGCTGAGGGACTTATCGCTATGGCTGTACGTGAGAAAGACAATTTCGAGACAGTTACAGTAACAGCTAAGGTTGCTCGTAAAGATGCTGACGGAAAACGTGTAAAAGAAGTCGTAGACGGCAAAAAGAAAACAGTTTACGATGAAGTTCAGAAAGAGATCAAGAAAGATGCTCCTTCCAGACTTCATGCACGTCGTGAGATGATGAAAGTTTTCTATCCTGTAACAGAGGTTCCTGCTAAGGGCGCTGGCAGAAAGAAAAATACAAAAGAAGTTGACATGGTTGACAAGATGTTCAGCGAGATCGCTCCGAAATACGCAGATCGTAACGGTGGTTACACAAGAATCGTTAAGATCGGACAGCGTAAAGGCGATGCAGCAATGGAAGTTCTTATCGAGCTTGTATAATTTACTTCTGACCGATTTAAAGGACATTTGCAGAAATGCAGATGTCCTTTTTTATATTCCAAAAAACTCGAAAAAATGCATAAATGGTGGGTTTTCGACCATAAATTACATTAAGATATCATAATTTGAATAACAAATCATGGTATAATATATAGAACAAAAAGTAACAATGATGGAGTAAAAGGGGATACATAAATATGATGATGATGACCATTGCCATTTGTGATGATATGCAGGCGGATGCGAGAAGACTTCACAAACAGCTTGAGCGGATCGTTCCAGTGTCAGAAATTCGGATATTTAAAAGCGGCGAGCTTTTATTGGAAGAATTGGAAAAGAAAAGGAAACCTTATGATGCAATCTTTGTGAACATTGATTCAAAGAAAGTAGACGGACTGGAAACAATACGGAAGATACGTGAAAAAGAAATGTCAGTGGCAGTGCTTTTTATGAGTAGAAGCGATGAATATTATAGAAATGCTTTTGACCTGTTTACATATAACTATTTACTGAAACCTGTGACCGAAGAAACTTTGGAATATGTAATGGAACCACTGAAGAAGCGACTTAGCGACGGGAATGATGAGCGGGTGATCCATTTTCAGTATCGTGCCCGTGTGTATACTTTACGCTACAGTCAGGTTAGCTATATTACCAGCAGTCTCCATATCGTGAATTTCCATAGGACAGACGGAAGTATACTCCAGTGCAGAGGTAAGCTGAAAGACTTCGAAAAACAGCTTGACGACGGTACATTTTTGCGGTGTCATCAGAGCTTTATAGTAAATATGGAACGGGTCACAGGAGCTGAAAATGACAGCTTCCATATCGGAGAGCATGTAATACCGATCTCCCGATCCTATAATCGGAATGCACACGAGAAATATGATGAATATCTGAGGCTTCAGCAGGAATATGACGAGGAAGAAGAGGATTAACTTGATTATTATCCTTTTTTAGCGTACAATCGGTAATGTATGAAATACGACTACACGTATGCGAAAGGATGATAAACATGGTCGGTGGGACTTTTGGTATTACCGGACAGAAACAATATAGGAATGATTTGGGACAGGTTCCCGGATATGATAAATTTGCAGAAGATAAAAAGGAAAGCAGCGAGGAAATGTTTTCCTTTACGTCTTGTGCATTTTTTTGTTGCCTGAGATGATGCGACGTTTTATACTGACATTGGAAATACTGTTTGTATCACTTTTTCTTCTGGGAGGTAGTTTCCCGGAAACAGAAACTGCCCGGAATACATCAGGAGGATTTAGCTGGAAGGACTACAGGACCGTTGCACATGCTCTGGGAGGTATGGACGGAAAGGATTACCTGAATTCCAGAGAGGGATTTCTGTTCATGTATGAACAGGGAGTTCGTCTTTTTGAATTGGATCTTTCCAGGACATCCGATGGAGTATGGGTCTGCAGGCATAACTGGAACGATCCCATGGGACAGTGGGATGGCAACGGAAAAAAAGTCCTTACAGAAAAGGAATTCAGACAAAGTAAAATATATGGGAAATACACCCCCATGACACTGGAGGATTTTTTCCTTCTTCTGAAAGATTATCCGGATGCATATGTGCTGATCGATTCCAAACAGTATTCTCTTCGCAATTATCAGAGAACACTGGAGGATTACAGTGATTATGTGGAAATCGCCAGGAATGCAGGTGCCGGTGAGACGCTGGATCGGATCATTCCGGAAATCTACAATGAAGCAATGTTTCCCGGAACGGCCATGCTCTATTCTTTTCCTTCCTATGTATATTCACTGTGGCAGGAGTATTCTGTGGAAGAGCTGGAGTATATTGCATCCTTCTGTAAAGAAAAGGGAATTCCGGCAGCAACAGTATACTGGGAGTATTGGTCAGAAGAAACGGAGAAGATCTTTGAAAAAAACGGGATCAGTCTGTATGTTTATACGGTTAATGACCGTGACCAGGCCAGAAGATACATTTCGCAGGGAGCAGAAGGAATCTGTACCGATTTCCTGACAGCGGAAGATCTGTGGTAAGAGAAATAAAAACAAAGGAATCAGAAGATTATGAAAATAAGAACAACCATTGCTGTGATGGCAGCAAAGATCACAGGACATGTCTGTAAGCTTATGGGCCGGCAGGGTGTGACCTGGGCCGGTAAGGTCGCGATGAAGATCTGTCCGGATATTCTGGAAGAGCTTTCTTCTCAGGTAAGAGAAAAAATATTTGTAGTATGCGGAACAAACGGAAAGACCACAACCAATAACATGCTGTGCGCAGGCCTTGAGGCAGAGGGAAAAAAGGTCATCTGCAATCATACCGGTTCCAACATGCTCAACGGAGTTGTGGCAGCCTTTGTATTGGGGGCAAAATTCAGCGGAAAACTGGATGCGGATTATGCCTGTATCGAGGTGGATGAGGCATCCACAAGACATGTGTTCACAAGGATCAGACCGGATTATATGGTTATGACCAATCTGTTCCGTGATCAGCTGGACCGTTATGGCGAGATCGATATCACTATGAACATCCTGGAAGAAATGATGAAAAAGGTTCCGGATATGAAGGTCATTGTCAATGGTGATGATGCACTGTCTGCATATCTTGCCATGGACTGCGGAAATCCTTTTGTAACCTACGGGATCAGCAAACCGGTGATCGAGAACAAAACAAACGAGATCCGTGAGGGCCGGTTCTGTAAGTGCTGTGGAGAAAGGCTGATCTACAGCTTCTATCATTACAGTCAGCTGGGAGACTACAGATGTCCGAAATGCGGCTTTAAACGTCCGGAGATCGACTTTGATGCCACAGATGTAAAGGTGGATGATCAGATTGCCTTTACAGTGGAGGATAAACGGATCGTGGCCAATTATAAGGGATTCTATAATGTGTATAATATTCTGGCTGCCTATGCGGGAATTCGTACCGCAGGCTTTAAGGCGGAGCATTTTAATGAGATGCTCCGGAAGTTTAATCCGGAGAACGGACGCAATGAACAGTTTCGGATCAAGGGCACCAGTGTTGTTCTGAATCTTGCCAAGAATCCGGCCGGTTTTAACCAGAACATTTCAGCTGTGATGCAGGACGGATCACCAAAGGATATCATCATTGTGATCAATGATAATGCACAGGATGGAAAAGATATCTCCTGGCTCTGGGATGTGGATTTTGATCTTTTCGGAGGGGACAATATCAATTCCATCACAGTCAGTGGTATCCGGTGTCAGGATATGCGCCTCCGTCTGAAATATGTGGATATCCCGTCCATGCTGGAAAATGATGTGGAGACAGCCATCCGCAAACGAATCGGGGATGGATGCGGCAATCTTTATGTACTTGTAAATTATACGGCGCTGTTTGGCACCAGAAATATCCTGAAGAAACTGGAGGGTGAGAAATGAAGATAACGATAGGGCATTTATATCCGGATCTTCTGAACCTTTACGGTGACAGAGGAAATATCCAGTGTCTGATGAAGCGCTGTCTCTGGAGAGGAATCGAGGCAGAAACCATAGCTTATGAACTGGATGACAGAATTGATTTTTCCAAACTGGATATCGTACTTCTTGGCGGTGGCTCCGACAGAGAACAGATGCTGGTATGTGAAAAGCTGAAGGAAATCCAGAAGGATTTCAAGGCGTATGTGGAAGACAATGGAGTCGTGATCGCAATCTGTGGAGGGTATCAGCTCCTTGGAAATTATTATAAGACGGATCAGGGAATGATCGAGGGTCTGAAGCTTGTAGATATGAGCACTGAGCAGGGAAAAGGCCGCCTTATTGGAAACATTGTGATGCAGAGCGATCTTTTTGATATGCCCATCGTAGGTTTTGAAAATCATGGAGGGCGTACCACCATCGGAAACAACAGATCCCTGGGAAAGGTTCTGTCAGGATACGGAAATGACGGACAATCCGGTGAGGAAGGGGTTGTATACAAAAATGTGATCGGTACGTATCTTCACGGACCGCTTCTTCCCAAGAACCCGCAGCTTGCAGATCTTCTGATCAGCCGTGCACTGGAAAAGAAATACGGTAAAAAGATCGAACTTGAGAAACTGGACGACAGCGAGGAACAGGAGGCAAACTCCTATATTTTCCATCGCTTTGTAAAAAACGAAGGATAAGAGGGCAGTATGGCAAAATCAAACAATCAGAAGGCGAAGATCCTGTACCTTGAAAAAATGCTGCGGGAAACAGGGGAGCATCGGGTAATATCTATGCAGAAGATCCTTGAGAATCTTGAGAAACAGGGAATCCGTGCAGAGCGAAAGAGCATTTATGATGATGTGGAGGTATTACGTTCTTTTGGAATGGATATCCGTTATACAAGAGAACGGCCGGGTGGGTATTATCTTGCCGGTGAGAGTGCCGGAGAGGAACCGCCGTCTGAAGAACCCGGGCTGACTGCGGAAGCTAAGGAGATTCATGAAACTAAAGATATTCATGAGACCTCTGTGACAGGGTACCGGAAGCTTCTTGAGGCTTCAGCCGGAACCATAAAAAAAGAAATAAAACTTCTATGTACCGGAGCTGTACAGGCGGAGGTGCGTGACTTTTTCGGCACAGATGCAGAATATAAGATGAAAGATAGCGGAGATCTGACGGTAACTGCAGAGTTTCCGGAAAATGGAAAATTCTACGGCTGGCTGACCGGGATGGGCGGCAGTGTACGTATCCTGAAACCCAAGAAATCTGCAGCCGCCTACAGAGACTATCTGAAATCACTGGCAAAGGACTATAAAGGCTTATAGGAGAGATTTGATCATGAAGAAAAAAACAGCAATCCTGCTTGTGGGAGCTTTTGTCTTTACAGCAGCCTTTTCCGGCTGTGGAAAAAACAAAGAGGCGACAGAGGCAGCCAATGAAAGTGTGGAGTCTGAAGACCCGGAAGGAAAAGCCAAAAACAGCAATGATGCAGAGGAAGAAGAAAAAGAAGAAGCAAAAGAAACTGCGGCAGCAGATAAGAAAGTAGGTGTGTTTCTGCCTTCATCAGCAGATGATCCCCGTTGGTCTGCTGATGGAGAAACTCTTCAGAATACACTGGAAGATGATGGATATGATGCAGAGCTATTTTGGGCAGATGAAGACAGTGATACGCAGGTATCACAGATCCAGTCCATTCTGGACGATGAAGAGCTTTCTGCACTTGTCATCGCACCTTCAGATGCTTACAGCCTGAACGATGTGCTGGAGCAGGTGTATGAGAAATCTATCCCTGTGATTTCTTACGATCAGCTGATCATGGATACAGATAAGGTCAACTATTATGTTACCTTTAATACAAGAAAAGCCGGAAAAATGGTGGGAGATTCCATCATAAAAAAAATGGATCTGGAGAAAGCCCGGGAAGAAAAGAAAACTCTGACCATTGAGTTCCTTATGGGCTCTCCGGATGATCGTGACGCACTGTTCTTTTATAATGGCGTGCTGGAGAAGCTTCAGGAATATTTCGACGACGGAACACTGGTATGTACTTCAGGAAAGCTGACCTTTGATGATACTGCAGTGATGCGTTCCGGAAGAAATACCGCAAAGAATGATATGGCGGAGATCCTTTCTCAGAATTATACAGAGGGTGCGCCGGATATTATCTGCACAGGTGCTGACGACCTTGCACTTGGGGCTGTGGATGCCCTGGAGGATGCAGGACATGTGTCTGGAGAGGATGGCTGGCCTATGATCACAGGAGGCGGCTGTGAGGCAGAAGCAGTGACCGCTGTGATCCAGGGAAAGATTGAGGATGATCTGCTGTTTGATAACCGTGTACTGGCAAATGACTGTGTGACGATGGTGGATGCTCTTCTGAAAGGGGAGAAGCCGGAGATCTCCGATTATGAGCAGTATGACAACGGGACCAAGATCGTGGGAACTGTGACCAGTGATATCCAGCTGATCGATGCAGAGAATTATCAGATGCTAGTGGATGACGGATATTATGAAGAAAAAGAGATCATGCCGGAGGCAACTGCCACACCAACGCCGACAGTGACATCGGAAGCTACGGTGACGGAAGAACCGGATATAGATGAAAATGCAACGGAAGCTGCATCGGCTTCATCGGAAAAGGAAGAAACGGAAATTTCCGGAACACCGACACCGGAGGAAACAGTAACTCCGACACCTTCAAAGAAAGCGGAAAAGGGTGCAGATGCATAGATCAGAAATGATATCATGATCTGGCTGTGATAAAAATACTCCCGGAAACAATGTATATAAGTTTCCAGGAGTATTTTTTATGATAAATCTTATTCACGGAAAGTAAGTTTGCCATCAGCAATGGAATCAATGATAGCAAGGGATTCCAGATGGATACCCATGTCACGGATGGTCTGTCCGCCGGACTGGAAGCCTTTTTCGATAACGATTCCGGCTCCTTCAAGAGTTGCGCCGGATTTCTTAACGATGTCGATCAGACCGAGAAGTGCACAGCCATTGGCAAGAAAATCATCGATCAGGAGTACGTGATCTTCCGGTCCGAGAAATTTCTTGGAAAGGATCACATCGTAAACTTTCTTGTGGGTGAAAGACTCTACCTTGGTGGTGTACATCTCGCCGTCAAGGTTCACACTCTGTGCTTTCTTGGCAAATACAACCGGTACATGGAAATACTGTGCCGCAATACAGGCAATACCGATACCGGAAGCCTCGATGGTAAGGATCTTGGTGATTGGACAGTGGTCAAAACGTTTCTTGAATTCTTTGCCGACCTCGTTGATCAGGTCAATATCCATCTGATGATTCAGGAAGCTGTCCACTTTTAAAATATTTCCTTCTTTTACTACGCCGTCTGTCAGAATTCTGTCTTTTAAAAGCTGCATGAAATTTATCTCCTTTGATTTATCACATTAATATATGTTTACTGCCCACGGACAGAGCAGTAATATTTTTAATATGTATCATACGACAATATTTGCGTGAGTGCAATTATTTTTGACAAAAAAACATAAAATTATTATAATGGATAGGATGACTAAGAAAGGAACAGGCACAGATGAAAGAGTACGAAGTAATCTGGGAAATTTTTAACAAATGTCCGAGAAATCAGATGCGTGATGTATTTGTGGAAGAAGTGGAGATTGCAGATCCGGAAGCGTATGTGAAACAGAAATTTCAGGGGAAGGATGTCTCCTACGAGAAGACAGTAATGGAAGACGGAACCATCATTTTTGACATTCAGACATCTATGATCCGGCAGCGCTGTTCTTTCACGGAGATCTGAAGGAGGAAATACACATGAAAGAAACACATGTGCACGTTCTCGAGGATGGAACCGTTCTTGAACATACCCACGGGGAACAGGAACATGTGCATACTCACGATGGCACACATCCTCATCATCACAGCCACGCACAGACCAAGGCCGTACTCAACAGACTTTCCAGGGCCATCGGGCATATGGAATCCATTAAGCGTATGGTGGAGGAAGGACGTGACTGCAGCGAAGTGCTGATCCAGCTGTCAGCCGTAAAATCTGCGATCAATAATACAGGCAAGATCATCCTGCAGGATCATATAGAACACTGCATCGTGGATGCAGTGGAGCATGGAGACAGGGATGCTATCAAGGAACTGGAAAAAGCGATCGACAGATTTATGAAGTAAGGTAAGGAGTTCATGAGAGATCGTGAATGAGAAAAATACACGGACAGAGAGCCAGTTCTGTCTGTGTAAATACAAAGAATGAGAGGAATCTATTATGGCAAAAGAGTGTAGCAATACATCCTGCAACAAATCAAGCTGTGAAGGCTGCGGACAGAAACAGCCCCAGAGCCTCATGGCAGAACCAAATGTTTTTTCTGACGTAAAACATGTGATCGGAGTTGTCAGCGGAAAGGGAGGCGTGGGTAAATCCTTCGTAACAGGCTCCTTGGCAAACCTGATGGCTTCCAAGGGATATAAAGTGGGCATTATGGATGCTGATATCACCGGTCCGTCCATCCCGAAGATGTATGGCATCAAGGGCAATGCACAGGGCAGTGACAATGGGATATATCCGATGCCAACTGCAAACGGAATCGAGGTTATGTCTGTAAACCTTCTTCTCCCGGATGAGGAGACACCGGTGATCTGGAGAGGTCCGGTCCTTGCAAATATGGTAAAACAGTTCTGGAGTGATGTGATCTGGGGTGAATTGGATTATCTTTTTGTAGATATGCCGCCAGGAACCGGAGATGTTCCGCTGACAGTATTCCAGTCCCTGCCGATCGAGGGTGTCGTGATCGTTACTTCTCCGCAGGATCTGGTCCGCATGATCGTCAAGAAGGCCTATAACATGGCTGATATGATGAAGGTTCCGGTCCTTGGAATCGTGGAGAACTATAGCTATGTGAAATGTCCGGACTGCGGAAAAGAGATCAAGGTCTTTGGCGAGAGCCATATCGATGAGATCGCTGCAGAACTGAAGGTTCCGGTCCTGGGCAAGATGCCGATTGACGTGAAGCTTGCAGAGCTTGCAGACAGCGGTCTGTTCAGTAAGATCGAGAATGAGTATATCACTGCGGCAGCAGACGTGATGCCGAAGGCTGAAGCGTAAGTAATAAGAATAATATCTGACCGATATCAATAACAGAAAAGACCACCGGAATTGAGTACATAAGGATCGTAATAACCTTATGGCAGATTCCGGTGGCTTTTTTACTGAATCAGGGAAGTATCCTGCTTCGATCGCGAAAAGCAGTAAGCGGCAGGAACTTGATCGTATCAGATCTGGGAAAAATATTTAAGAAAGCACTGGGCAGCCTGGGAAAGCTGCAGTGCTTCATGATGAGCGATCACGGCACTTCTTGCGGGCAGAGGTGTTTTCAGATGGACAGGTTCCAGACCCGGACGGTTGCGGAGCATATAATCCGGGATACAGGCAATACCAAGTCCGATCTCTGCAAGATCGATCAGCAGATCGTTGCTGTTCAGTTCAACCTCCGGCAGCAGCTTCAGTCCCTGGGCTGCAAACACCTGATGAAGATATTCGCTGGTGGTACTCTTTGGAGCGAGCATCAGGATGGGATAATCCAGAAGATTTTCCATGGAAAGAGGCGATTTGCCCATGGTGAAATAGTCCGGATTTGCCACGAAGATATCCCGGAATTCCAGCACAGTCTGAAGCTTGGTGTGGGCTGAAAGCCGGGAATTCGGGTAGTTGGTGACGATCAGCTCAGCCTGGCCGTTTTCCAGAAGCTCCGCACATCCGATGGAGGTACTGTTGATGATCTTGATCCGTACCTCCGGATGATCCTTGTGGAAACGGCGGAGATAGGGGATGAGAAAATAGCGGCACAGAGTATCGCTGGCACCGATCCGCAGCTGACCGGTAAGATTTCCTTCTCCGGAAAGGACAGCCTCTCCCTCGTTTAGCATGGAAAGGGCCGGCTTTACATGCTGGAGAAGAAGCTCTCCCTCCGGAGTCAGGATGACCCGTTTGGTGCTGCGCACAAACAGAGTATGGCCCAGCTTTTTTTCAAGGTTTTTGACGGCCTGGCTTACTGCAGACTGTGAGATAAAAAGCTGTCTGGAAGCCTCCGAAAAGCTCAGCGTCGTGGCCACGTAATAAAACACTTTGTAAAGTTCAAGATTGATATCCATATGTGAAAAATCCTCCGCTTATAAATGATATAAGATATATTAATTTTACTAATGATATTTCCTATGATACTATATTTTCAGCAGAAAAGAAAGACTGAAATGCTTTCTGCACGTTTACCATCCTTATTATCGGATATAGAGAAAGGAGCCTTCTATGAGCAACGTAAGACGTGTGTATGTAGAAAAGAAACCTGCCTTTGCAGTAAAAGCAAAGGAACTGAAACATGAGATCAAACATTATCTTGGTATCAGCACTGTGACAGCAGTCCGTGAGCTGATCCGTTATGACGTGGAGAATATCTCCGATGAAGTATTTGAGAAAGCCTGCAAGACCGTATTTGCAGAGCCGCCGGTAGATGATCTGTATCTTGAAAAATTTGATGTGGCAGAGGGCGCACGTGTATTTTCCGTAGAATTCCTTCCTGGACAGTTTGACCAGAGAGCCGATTCTGCAGTGCAGTGTGTACAGTTCCTGGATGAGAATGCAGCACCGATCATCCGTTCAGCAACTACTTATGTAATCGAAGGAAACGTTACAGATGCAGAGTTTGAGGCAATCAAACATCACTGCATCAACCCTGTGGATTCCCGTGAGACAGGTCTTGAGAAGCCGGAAACACTGGTAACAGTATTCCCGGATCCTGAGGATGTGAAGATTTTTGACGGATTCAAGGATATGGCTGAGGCTGATCTGAAGGAGCTGTACGCTTCTCTGAACCTCGCCATGACATTTAAGGACTTCCAGCATATCCAGAATTATTTCAGAAATGAAGAGAAACGCGATCCTTCCATGACAGAGATCCGTGTTCTGGATACCTATTGGTCTGATCATTGCCGTCATACTACTTTCTCCACAGAGCTTACCAGCGTGAAGTTTGACGAAGGTGATTATAAGACTCCTATTGAAAAAACATACAAAGAATATCTGGATGCCCATAAGGATATGTACAAGGGCCGTGATGATAAGTTTGTCTGCCTGATGGATCTTGCACTTATGGCAATGAAGAAACTGAAAGCAGAAGGCAAGCTTGCAGACCAGGAAGAGTCTGATGAGATCAATGCCTGCAGTATCGTGGTACCGGTGGACGTGGACGGGAAAGAAGAAGAGTGGCTGATCAACTTCAAGAACGAGACACACAACCATCCGACGGAGATCGAGCCTTTTGGTGGTGCGGCAACCTGCCTTGGCGGAGCCATCCGTGATCCGCTTTCCGGACGTACCTATGTATACCAGGCAATGCGTGTGACAGGTGCAGCAGATCCTACCGTATCCGTAAAGGAAACTCTGAAGGGTAAACTTCCGCAGAAGAAGCTTGTCCGCAGCGCAGCCCACGGCTACAGCTCCTACGGAAACCAGATCGGTCTTGCAACCGGTGCTGTAAAAGAAATCTATCATCCGGACTACGTTGCAAAACGTATGGAGATCGGTGCGGTTATGGGTGCGGCTCCGAGACGTGCGGTTATCCGTGAAAATTCCGACCCTGGAGATATCATCATCCTTCTTGGCGGACGTACCGGCCGTGACGGTATCGGCGGTGCAACCGGTTCCTCCAAGGTCCACACAGAGGCTTCCATCGAGGTCTGCGGCGCTGAGGTGCAGAAAGGTAACGCGCCTACCGAGCGTAAGATCCAGAGAATGTTCCGCAGAGAGGAAGTCAGCCATATCATCAAGAAATGTAACGACTTTGGCGCAGGCGGTGTTTCCGTTGCCATCGGCGAGCTGGCACCGGGACTTCAGATCGACCTCGACAAGGTTCCGAAAAAATACGCAGGTCTTGACGGCACTGAGATCGCTATCTCTGAGTCTCAGGAGCGTATGGCTGTTGTAGTTGACCCGAAAGATGTGGATACTTTCCTGAAATTTGCAAATGAAGAGAATCTCGAGGCAATTCCGGTTGCAGTTGTAACGGAGGAGCCACGCCTTGTCCTTAACTGGAGAGGAAAAGAGATCGTAAATATCTCCCGTGCATTCCTGGATACCAACGGTGCACATCAGGAGACCTCCGTTGAGGTTGAGATCCCGTCAAAGGACGGAAATCTTTTCGAGGAACGTCCGGATGTAACAGATGTAAAGAAAAAATGGATGGATACTCTTGCTGACCTGAATGTATGCTCACAGAAGGGTCTTGTGGAGATGTTTGACGGCTCCATCGGCGCAGGCAGTGTATTTATGCCTCACGGTGGTAAATATCAGCTGACAGAGACACAGTCCATGGTTGCAAAGGTTCCGGTACAGAACGGAAAAACAGAGACTGTTACCATGATGAGCTACGGCTTTGATCCATACCTTTCCTCATGGAGTCCGTATCATGGAGCTGCCTACGCAGTAACCGAGTCCGTTGCCAAGATCGTTGCAACCGGTGGTGACTATAAGAAGATCCGTTTCACCTTCCAGGAATACTTCCGTCGTATGACAGAAGATCCTAAGAGATGGAGCCAGCCGTTCTCCGCACTGCTTGGCGCTTATGCGGCACAGATCGGATTCGGCCTTCCTTCCATCGGCGGTAAGGACAGTATGTCCGGAACCTTCAATGATATTGATGTTCCTCCGACACTGGTGTCCTTCGCAGTGGATGTTGCAAAGGTAAAAGATGTGATCACACCGGAGCTCAAAAAAGCAGGAAGCAAGCTGGTATGGCTCCGTGCACCGAAGGATTCCTATGATCTTCCGGATTACCCGGCTCTTATGGAGCAGTATGATAAATTACACCAGGATATCCAGGCAGGCCGTGTGATCTCCGCATATGCACTTGACCGTCATGGAATCGCTGCTGCAGTCAGCAAGATGGCCTTTGGTAACGGCATGGGTGTAAAGATCGAGCATAACCTTGATCCAAGAGATTTCTTTGCTCCGGCATTCGGCGATATCATCTGTGAGGTTCCGGATGGAAAAGTCGGTGAGCTTGCCATTACCTATACTGTGATCGGTGAGGTTACGGATAATGCGAAGTTCACCTACGGTGATACAGAGATCACTCTGAAAGAGGCGCTTTCCACATGGGAAGGAACTCTGGAGAATGTATTTAAAACAGCAGCAGGAACCGAGGACGTCAAGGCAGATGACGGTTCCCTTTACAAAGCAGACAGCATCTATGTATGCAAACATAAGGTTGCAAAACCGCGTGTATTTATTCCGGTATTCCCTGGAACAAACTGCGAGTATGACAGCACCCGTGCATTTGAGAGAGCAGGCGCTGAGGTAGACGTAAAGGTATTCAAGAACCTTACAGCAGAAGATATCCATGATTCTGTAGAGCTCTTTGAGAAAGCCATCGATCAGGCACAGATGATCATGTTCCCGGGCGGCTTCTCAGCCGGAGATGAGCCGGATGGATCCGCGAAATTCTTTGCTACCGCGTTCCAGAACGAGAAGATCAAGGAGGCAGTTATGAAGCTCCTCAATGAGCGTGACGGTCTTGCTCTTGGTATCTGCAACGGATTCCAGGCACTGATCAAACTGGGACTGGTACCGTACGGTGAGATCTGCGGACAGAAAGAGGATTCTCCGACACTGACCTACAACACCATCGGACGCCACGTATCCAAGATGGTTTACACCAAGGTTGTCAGCAACAAGTCTCCATGGCTTCAGAAAGCACAGCTTGGCGGTGTATACTGTAATCCGGCTTCTCATGGTGAGGGACGTTTTGTCGCAAACGATGAGTGGCTGAAGAAACTCAAGGAAAACGGACAGATCGCAACAGAGTATGTACCGGTAGATGAGACAGGATATGAGGGTGAGTTTAACGTAAACGGCTCTTATATGAACATCGAGGGTATCACAAGCCCGGATGGACGTGTTCTCGGAAAGATGGCACACAGTGAGCGTCGTGATGCAGGCGTTGCTGTCAATATCTACGGAGAGCAGGATATCAAGATTTTTGAATCTGGTGTTGAGTACTTCAGATAATACCAGGGGGAAAAGGTCAAAAAGTCGTTCGTGCTTGCACGATAAGACTTTTGAACTTGGACCCCGCCAAACATGAGGAAGTAGCAATTTACGTAGTAAATTAGCGGATTCCGAATGTTTGAGGATTGCGTGAGCTGCGTGCAGCGGAGCAATCCGGGAGTATCAAGTTATGGGCAATACTTTGCCCATAACATCCTTACAGTGGCAGGGGATTTCAGACCTCCCTGCCACTGTAAAAATACAAAAAAGCATATATTTTTTAAAAAATTAAAAAAAGTGAAAAAAACTGTTGACACAAGTCACAAACCATTATATAATAGCAAAGCGAGTTGCGGAACGGAAGAGTTCCTAAGACGAACAACTGTTATGGGATCTTAGCTCAGCTGGGAGAGCATCTGCCTTACAAGCAGAGGGTCATAGGTTCGAGCCCTATAGGTCCCATGTTACAAAAAGATATGGCGAGATAGCTCAGTTGGCTAGAGCACACGGTTCATACCCGTGGTGTCGAGGGTTCGAATCCCCCTCTCGCT
>NZ_JBDGAB010000013.1:0-80151 GCF_040910705.1 Blautia sp. RTP21359st1_E11_RTP21359_211015 | reverse complement strand
ATATAGTCAAGATATTCCGTTCCCCAGTCCTCTTCTGTTGCAGGAACTGCTCCCGGCATCAGAGCCTTTGCTGCTTCATCTGCACGGACCTCCACATGCTTCTCCTTAAGGCGTCCGGCCAGTACCGGCAGAAAATCGTCCTTCACCTTACGGTTTACAAGAAGGGACTCGCATGCATTGCATACGCCCACACGCTGGGTCTTTGCATTGATCACAATATCCGCTGCCATCTGAAGATCTGCAGTCTCGTCCACATAGATATGGCAGTTTCCGGTTCCGGTCTCGATGACAGGGATCGTACTCTGGTTTACCACTGCTTTGATCAGTCCTCTTCCGCCACGTGGGATCAATACATCCACATACCGGTTCAGCTTCATAAATTCCGCAGCCGTTTCTCTGGAGGTATCCTGGATCAGCTGGATAGCATCCTCGGTAATGCCGCAGGCCTTCAATGCCTCACGGATACAGTTGACAATGGCAGTATTGGAATGGATTGCGTCGCTTCCACCCTTCAGAATCACGACATTTCCGGTTTTGAAGCAGAGACCGAATGCATCTGAGGTAACATTGGGACGCGCTTCGTAAATGATGCCGATCACACCTAAGGGAACACGTTTCTGTCCGATCAGAAGTCCGTTGGGACGTTTTTTCATACCGGTAACTTCCCCGATGGGATCTTCAAGACCGGTAAGCTGACGAAGTCCGTCTGCCATTCCTTCGATCCGCTCCGGTGTCAGCATCAAACGGTCGATCAGTCCTTCCGGCATCTGATTCTTTTTGCCGTTTTCCACATCCAGGGCATTGGCCTTCAGGATCTCATCGGTATGAGCGACAAGAGCCTTTGCCACAGCTTCCAGGGTTTTATTTTTGTCATTTGTGGAAAGATTTCGAAGGACTGTCTCCGCATCTTTCGCATTCTGTCCCAGTTTTTCAAGCATTTCATTCATTTCCAAATATTCCTGCCTTTCTTTCTGTCTTTACAGCAATATCTTACTGTGCATCGCGGTATATATTCTCTTCCGTCACAATGACCTGCGGACGGATATCCGTAGGCTCTGTGGGAACCTCCGGAAGGATCTGGAAGGAAAATCCTACTGCAACGCGGCAGACCTCCGGATGTTTTTCCAGAAAACGGTCATAAAAACCGCCGCCATAGCCTACCCGGTTGCAATTTATGTCAAAAGCCACCCCTGGCATGACCATCATGGCTTCTTCCCAGGAAACCGTTTCTCCGTCTTCCTTTGGCTCAGGGATCCCGAAGTAGCCGGATTCCAGCTGACTGAAATCGGTCAGTCTGTAAAATACCATATCCTTTCCGAAAACCTTTGGCACTGCCACTTCCTTGCCGTCTTTCCAGGCCTGCTCGATGATGTAGCGTGTGATCACTTCATGGTTATAATCTGCGTATGCCATGATCCGTTCTGCATTCCGGTATTCCGGAAGCTGTGTCAGGGCCTCTGTGATCCGGAGACTGTTTTCCCGGATCCAGGCATTGGTATGTTCTTTTCTGACTTTGAAGATCTTTTTTCTAATTTCCTTTTTTTCTTCCATATTTTTCTCCAAGATTGGTGATGCTGCCATCCTTTTCTTTGATATCGATATTATTCAGATGCGCACGGAGATTTCCTTTCACTGCATCCAGATATTCTCTCCGAAGCTTCGCCTGTTCCACCTTTTCTTCCTCGGTAAGACCTACACTTTTCTGTTTATGTGCCAGTGCGTTGATCCTGTCGATCTTGATATTGTCCATCATAATGTTATTCTCCTTAAAGCAGTTTTTCGATATAATCAATGAGGAAGAATTCTTCCTTCTTGTTTCCTACAAATAATGTTCCACAGCTCCTGCCTTCCACGATCCTGTGGATGTTGTGGAAGTCGTTTCCGTTGGCAATGACCATGTCGGCCCCTGCCGCAGTGGCGATGATCGCAGCGGTAAGCTTGGTCGCCATTCCGCCGGTACCCACATTGCTTCCTGTGGAGGATTTGCCAAGCTTACGCATATTGTCATCCATATTTTCTACAATGTCGATAAACTGTGCATCCGGATTGGAATTGGGATCGTCTGTAAAAAGACCATCAATATCGGACATGAGGATCAGAAGATCCGCATCGATCAGTGCAGCAACCACAGAGGAAAGGGTATCGTTGTCTCCGAATTTTACCAGGTTCTGGAATTCGTAGGAGGATACCGAGTCGTTCTCATTTACAATGGGGATCACCTTTTCTGCCAGAAGCTGCTGGAAAGTATTCTGGGCATTCCTGCGGTTGGTATTGTTGACCATGGTATTCTTGGTCATCAGGATCTGTGCCACCATCTGATTGTATTCCCCGAAAAGCTTCTGATAAATGGTCATCAGCCTGGCCTGTCCCACAGCTGCACAGGCCTGCTTTTTCTCAAGCTCTGCCGGCTTTCCCTTCATACCCAGTGCAGCTGCACCTACCGCAATGGCTCCGGAGGATACCAGCACTACGTCTTTCCCCTGGTTATGAAGGTCGCTGAGTTCTCTGGCCAGGATCTCCAGCTTACGGAAATCCAGTCTTCCTGTTTCTGCGTGGATCAGTGATGATGATCCGATCTTGATAACGATGCGTTTCTTGTCTTTCAGTCGTTCCCTGTAATTTGCGTTCATGTTTTTTGTTTCTCCTGATACCTGTATATTAGTCTTACTGATAAGTAACGGAATCGATCCTGTCATTCTGTACGATCTCCACCCAGGTAGTACCCGGATTCAGGCGGATCTCCTGTTCATTTCCGTCGTAATAATGCGTGATCCCCCAGGGAGAATCCTTCTCCCAGCGGATATCGATGGCTCTGCCTCTGGTAATAAACTTGCCCTCTCCGCCGGAAATGGCATCAATATTCAGATAGCCGTTTCCATCGTAGGCCGGGCAGGATGAATACTGAAGGATGATATTGTCGCAGGTAAGCGGTTCATTATCCAACTGATCCACATGTTCCTTGCCAAACTGGAATCTCTTATATTCCTTTGTCTCTTCATCGTATTCATACCACGGATGATTGTCAGTAAAATTATCCAGCTTCACAAGGCTGGCTGTGATCCCATCCGGTACAGTCTCTGTACCATCTTCTGCAAAAAGATAATGTCCGGTATATTCTTCTTTATATTCCTGGCTGTATCCCATAGCATCTATGCCTGCCTGAAGGTGGCTGGCATCTGTATAGGCATTGTGAGGTGCCTTCCTGTCTGTTGTGCGGAAAAAAGCCAGCTTGCCGATCTGGATCCCGTTGAGGTTATCGATCACATGCTGCTCCAGATAAGGCAGTGCATAGGCAGCCTGTCCGTAGTGGGCATAGATCGCATTAAATTCGTTGGCATAAAAGAGATAATAGTCACGGCAGCTGCGAACGGAACCGATTCGTTCCAGCTCATCGTAATCTTCGAGAATGCCCATAAGACGGGTAATATTACCTTCCACCGGCGCTTCGTAGACAACACCGGCATGTCCGATACCACTCTGGGGAGCTCCGACACTGTTGTTGCCCATCATCACGGCAACCGGTCTTCTCCGTCCAATGCTCTCCGGAACATTTTCGCCGGTAAGATAGCTCTTTACCTGGGTTTCTTCCTGCTTTTCCTCATTAGGGACAAAGCCTACCAGATCCTGCCCTGCTCCAAAAGCGGGAACAGTCTGGGCAATGCAGATGCATGCAGCTGTGATACCTGCCAGGATACCTGTCTTTTTCATTCTCATATATTACCTCCTTTTCTTAAAGCGGAAGAGTTTTCCGCTTAGCTTTTCCGTGGGACAGCCCGTCTAGCGGTTGATCCCCAGCTCCTTCAGTGCCGCTGCCTGCTTGGCTTCCATGACCTTTGCCTCATCCTCTGTCATATGATCATAGCCCAGAAGATGCAGCATACTGTGTGCCACCAGGAAACAGAATTCCCTTGTCACACTATGTCCGTATTCCTCTGCCTGGGCAAAAACCTTAGGCACGGAGATCATGATATCTCCAAGAAGGAGTTCATCACTGTCCAGATCAAAATAGGACTCATCCTCTTCCACAACGGAATAATCCGCCGGTGTCTCAAAGGGGATCATAGGAAATGACAGCACATCCGTAGGCGCCTGGATATTCCGGAATTCCGTATTTACCCTCTTGATCTCCTCGTTGTCTGTCAGGACAAGATTGACCTGTCCGTCATAGGGACATTTTTCCATTTCAAGAACCTTGTCCGCAACCTGGGATGCAAGGGCAGCATAGTCAATGCCCAGATCCTGATCTGTCTCATATTCGATATTTATGGTCATCTTCTGTACTCCTTATTTTTTACAGCATACCTGTCATCCTTCCTGGATTTGACAGGCTTCTGTTTTTTTTCATAATCGTCATAGGCCTGTACGATCTGCTGTACAAGTGGATGACGTACAACATCCTTGCTGGTCAGCTGACAGAATCCGATATCATCGATCTTCTTCAGCACCTTCATCGCTACATCCAGACCAGACGTGGCGTCCCTGGGAAGGTCCTTCTGGGATGCATCTCCTGTGATGATCACCTTGGAACCGAAGCCGATCCTGGTCAGGAACATCTTCATCTGGGCAGGTGTGGTATTCTGTGCCTCATCCAGGATGATGAAGGCATTATCCAGTGTACGTCCCCTCATATAGGCAAGAGGGGCAACCTCGATGAGCCCCTTCTCCATGTTTTTGGCAAAGCTGTCTGCGCCCATGATCTGATACAATGCGTCATAAAGAGGACGCAGATAGGGATCGACCTTGCTCTGGAGATCGCCAGGAAGGAATCCCAGCTTCTCGCCTGCCTCAATGGCGGGTCTGGTAAGAATGATCCTGGAAACCTCCTCATTGCGAAAAGCAGTTACTGCCATAGCCATGGCAAGATAGGTTTTGCCGGTTCCGGCAGGTCCCACGCCGAACACGATCATCTTCTTACGGATCTGTTCCACATAATCCTTCTGTCCGAGAGTCTTGGGCTTGATGGGTCTGCCCTGTATGGTATTACAGATAAAATCCCTGTCGATCTCCTCCATCACGGAGCCGATCTTCTCCATGGCAAGGGAAAGTGCGTAATTCACATTCTGCTGTGTGATGGTATTGCCTCTGCCCGCAAGTGTGTTCAGTTCCTCCACGATCGCCCTAGCCTGTGTGGCTCCCTCCTGGCTTCCCAGGATCTTAAGAGAACCGTCACGGAAGATCATGGTTACGTTCAGAGTACGTTCGATCAGCTTCAGATGCTCGTCAAACTGTCCGAAAATATTCGCCTGGCGGTCTGCCGGCACATCCACATATAATTCGATAATGCTGCTAGCCATCCTCTGGTGTCCTTTCTTTTGGCTGCGTCTTTTTTTCTGTGGGGGCTTCTCTTCCGGTCCGTTCAATGACGGTAAGAGTGCCTCTGCTGACGCAGTCCTGGTGATTTATTTCTATTTTAACATTATTTTCAGATATTTGAACCCCTTTTTCTATTAATTTTTCTTCATAGGCATAAAGCCTTTGTATGGCCTGTTTTTTTGCGGCATCCTCTGTCAGCTGCTCTTTCTGTACTTCGTACTTCCTGATCGCAGCGATCCCCAGGGTAACAGGAGAACGAAAAATCCCGATACTGAAAAGAGGTTCCCGGCTGACGAGGCGTTCCTCATTTTGTTTCAGAGGAGAGGAAAAGTCCAGAAACCAGCTTCCCAGCTGAAAAAAAAGCCTTGTTTTCTTTTTACCGGACCGTACCTTTTTCTCTATGTCCAACGGAAAGGTATCGTAATAGGCAATGGTATGTCGGATGTAAATATCCGCATCTGCCTGAACATATGCATAGCGAATGACCTCCTGGCTGTCATCGGTGATGTCCACGATCCCGGAAACCAGTTCCTGGCCTTTTTTTATTTCATCCCCGGCCCTGACAAGAGGAGTTCCCTGCCGTGTGACCATGGAATCAATCACACCGTCCAGGGTTGAAAACAAACTGCATGATCTTTCTTCCGGCTCTACTTTTTCTCCGGCAGTTCCCTCCCGGATCTCAAAACGCAGGCCCGTTCCCGAAAATCCGGCAGACACCCAGGTGATCTCCGGAAATTCTCTTCGCATGGAAGTTGCAAGTGCACTGCAGCTGATCTTTTTTCTGGATACTCCGAAACAGACCCCCTGCTCTTTCAGAAAGCTCATCAGCTGGGGTGTGGGATTTAAAATATTTCCCCGAATTTCAACGTTCCACACTCTGCCTGACAGAAAAAAAAGGAGGCAGCAAACTGCCAGAAACCCCGCGGGGATCATTTTTCTTCTTTTACAGAAAAGCAGAAAAAACAAAGGCCCTTTTTTTTTCAGGATGTGGATATGTACCCCTGTTTTTCTCCGCAGTGGCGAGATCTGCAGAAAATCCGCTACCTTCATGGTCAGCTGAAGCTCCGTCTCACCGGTGCGGATGATCCTTTTCAGATCCATTTCCCTGCCTCTGCAAAGGTTCACGAACCGCTGACATTGCTGTCCCTTAACAGAAACCCGCACAAAACCTGGGACCATTACTTATTTCCCTCCTCCAGCATAATGCTTTCGATCTGCCCGCGGATACATAGTTCAAGGGTTGTATAGCAGGGAATCACAAGGTTTTTCCCACGGATCACAAGTCTGCCGGAAGGTGTCAGTATCAGGATTTCCTCCCTTGTATAGCTCTGGATATTCCGGTAATTTTCGATCACTGCCCGGCGTTTTCCCGTAAGTATCACCTGCACCTCCCGAAATGCCGGTTCCCCGGGAAGCTCCAGAAAAGCTGACATTTTTCTCATTAAAAAAATCCTCCGGCTTTTATCATTAATCTATGCCGGAGGATTTCTTCTTATGTATCTTTCACTGTATCTGCTTTTTGTCTTTTATCTGCGGATCAGCACCATGGAAAACCAGAGAATGGTATTTCCACCCAGATTGTATTCCATAGCTTCCTTTTCTACGATCTCACTGACTACCACGCCATAGCTTTCCAGACATGGATGCATATGCTCCGGAAAACGGCATGGTTTTCCGTCCAGATAGGCACAGCGTTCACAGAAGTCACAGGATTCCGTGGAAAGTGTAAAGGTCTCATAGCCCTCTCCCTCCAGAAAATCACGTACCTTCTCTGTAAGCGCTTCGTGTTCCATTCTTGTGGAAAGCATCTCCTTCATGTTCATGATATCCGATACCTCCGCAACGCTGGAAAAGAAAATTGCTTTCGGATAACTCCGGATCTTCTTTTCGCATTCTGACAGCTCTCCCACTGCCGGAGGACAGGCCCATGTGCTTCCATAACGTTCACATTCCTGTTTACAGATCGTACGCACACGTGACTGTACTTTAATATCCCCGGTATCCAGCACACGGTACTCAAAAATGGGATACTGGGAAATAAACTCATCAAATTTTTCTTTTATACTGTTCATACCTTTAAGATCTCCTGTTCTCCAAAAAGGCTCATAACTGCTGCCTCATAGTCACCAAAATGCTGGGATTTTTTGATCTTTTTCAGATATCTGGCATAATTGGTAAAGCCCGGTGCCATATAACTCCACAATTCCTTCATGCGGAAAAGTACATTTCGTTCTCCTGAAAGATATTCCTGATAATCCCGGTAAAGACGGTCATGGAACTGCCGCAGCTTTTTCCGGTATTCTTCCCGGTGATCCTCTCCGTCTTCTTTTTGCATAATGGCATCCAGAAGATAGGGCCTTGCGATCAGGCCTCTTCCGTACATGACGCTGTCTGCATCCGGAAATTTCTCCCGGATTTCCTGATAAGCCTCCACTGAAAAAATATCCCCGTTATATCCCAGGGGAACCTTCAGCTTTTCCCTTGCCTCCTCATACAGTCCATATCTGGGAACCCCCTTATAATGATCCTTCAGAAGGCGTGGATGGATGATCAGCTCCTTCAGCGGATATCTGCCATAGATCTCAAGAAGCCGTTCCCAGTCTTCCTCATAATCCGTTCCTACTCTCGTTTTTATGGAGATCTCCATCCCGGTCTTTTCGAAGATCTCATCCAGAAAACGTTCCAGCTTATCCGGCTCGCCCAGGAAACCGGCACCCTTTCCCTTGGCTGTGACAGTTCCCGAGGGGCATCCCAGATTGAGATTTACTTCCCTGTGTCCATATTCATCCCGGAAGATATGGGCTGTTTTCACAAAATCCTCCGCATTGTTGGTCAGGATCTGGGGGATCACCGGAAGATCTCCGTTGGTTTCCGGTGATACCTCTTTGATCTCCTTGCTGCTGAGACGTTTATTGGGCTTGGCAGTGATGAAGGGAGTAAAGTATTTATCCATGGGATAAAAACAGTCATGATATGCATTCCGGTAAACCCAGTTGGTTACGCCCTCCATAGGTGCCAGATAATTCTTCATTGTTTATCCTCCTTCATCCGGAAATAGATCTGCTTTCTCCCTCCGCTTCCTGTGGGGATCCTGCCTGTCTCATAATTTCCCAGAGATTTGATAAAGGGGGTCAGCTTGGAATATCCGTAATTACGCACATCAAAATCCGGAAGTCGTTTCCCAAGCTGATCGCCCAGCTGTCCGGAGGAAAGCCATCCCTCTTCGTCAGAAAATTTCTCGATGATGGCATTAATGGCCTTGCGCACCCGCTTGAGATCTTTGTTCTTCCTGGAGCCGGAGCTGCTCTGTTTGCTGCTGTTTCCGGATTTTTTAGCTTCTGCTGCAGTAGCCAGATCTTCCTTCTTCTCTTCCTCCTGCTGGTTGCGGTAGAGAAGATCCAGATATTTAAACTGGTTGCATGCGGAAATAAACGGCTTCGGCGTCTTCTCCTCCCCCATACCCAGGACCAGCATTCCGGATTCCCGGAGCCTTGCTGCCAGACGGGTGAAATCGCTGTCCGAAGAAACAATACAATATCCATCCACATTTCCGGAATACAGAATATCCATGGCATCAATGATCATCGCTGAATCGGTGGCGTTTTTTCCGGTGGTATAGCTGTACTGCTGGATAGGGATGATGGAATCCTCTAGAAGAACCTTTTTCCAGGAGGAAAGCCGTGCACTGGTCCAGTCTCCATAGATCCGTTTGTAGGTGGCTATGCCGATGTTTGCCACTTCATCCACGATGATCTTGATGTATTTGTCTGATACATTATCTGCATCGATCAGTATTGCAATTCTTAATTCGTTGTCCATAAATCCAACCTTTTCTGTTTAATCTGTGCCGTCTCCGATGCGGATCAATGCTCCAGCATGATCTTGAGGATCTCTCTGTCTGTTTCCTTCATACCGTCTTTTCCGATCTGTCCCACACAGCTGATGGTCTCTGCGGTTTCTTCCTGGAGAATACCTGTATAAGGTGCATAAGACTGCCCGTTCATGGCAAGATGATGCGCCAGAAAGGCTGCGTCAAGACAGGCTGCGATCTTGGCAGCACAGGAGATCTTGGCCCCATCACAGATGATTCCCGGAATATTGGCGAGGGTATTCTCGATCGTTTTTTTGATCAGGGAAATATCTCCGCCTACCATATAGGTAATGGCAGCTCCGGCTGCACAGGAGGCCGATACCGCACCGCAGAAGGCAGACAGCTTCCCTATATATTGCTTCTGATAAACTGTGAGGAGATTGGAAAACACCAGAGCCCTGTAGAGGCTGTAATCCGGCAGCTCCATCTCTCTTGCATAGACGATCAGCGGAACAGAGCATGCAATTCCCTGATTTCCGCTTCCGGAATTGATGACAACCGGCATATCACAGCCACCCATACGTGCCTCAGAAGCCGCTGCAGTAAGACTTCTCATTCTGGTGAGCATATCATGTGAATAATTTTCACGGATCACGCGCCCGATACCCAGGCCGTATTTTCCGGTCATTCCCTCATGAGCAATGGCCATGTTGCTTTTGATCTGCGCATCCAGAAGCTCCTTTACATCGGAAAGCTCTACGGTATCTGCAAATTCCCGAATATCCTCCAGATTTAACAGGCTGCGGTCCGTCTCTTCCTTTTCTTCCACTGCTTTATCTGCATCAAGGAGGATCTCTCCGTTTTTGCTGATCCTGGTCACGTTGATATGGTCGTATTTGATCTCCAGGCTGACGGCATCTTCACCGGCATACATTTCGATGATAATGTGAAGGACTACCGGCGTGTCCAGAAGCTCCACCTTACAGATATCTGCCTCCAGAAGTTCCCGGCAGCGTGCCCTGCCCTTTTCATCGACTTTGGAAAGAACTTCCATATTCAGTGAGGCATCTCCTGCCACCGCCCCAAGGATCACACCTGCAGGAATCCCCTTTAAGCCTCCTGAATTGGGAATGATCACACAACGCACATTTTTGATGATATTTCCGGAACATTTTGCTACGATACGCTCCGGCTCTTTCCCAAGGATCTCTCTTGCTCTTGCCGCACCATAGGCCAGAGCGATCGGTTCTGTACATCCCATAGCCGGGATCATCTCCTCACGGAGGATCGCCAGATAGTTTTTATATATATTTTTGTCCACTTTTTTATTTACCTTCCCGTATTTTATGATTATTTCTTTTCCTGATATTTATGACATGCTACCATATGTCCCGGCTCCACCTGACGAAGTGCCGGGGTTTCCTGTCTGCAGCGTTCCTCACACCACGGACAGCGGTTATGGAAGCGACAGCCCCCGATAGATCTGGACTGTACTCCGGTATCCGTAACGATCTGATCCAGAGTTTTGACTCTCGGGTCAGGAATCGGAATCGAGGAGATCAGCATTTTTGTATAAGGATGCAGCGGATTGGAATAGAGCTTATCTGCATCTGCGATCTCCATGAGATTTCCAAGATAAAGCACCCCGATCTCATCACAGATCTTCTGGACCACCTGCAGCTGATGGCTGATGAACAGATAGGTCAGCCCGTATTTTTCCTGAAGATCCTGAAGCATCTGGACGATCTGGGCCTGCAGGGAAACATCCAGCGCAGAAATGGGTTCATCGCAGACTACAAATTCCGGCTGTACGGAAAGTGCTCTTGCAATGGAAATCCTCTGACGCTGTCCGCCGGAGAACTCATGAGGATACTTCAGAAGATCCTGTTCTTTGAGGCCAACCACGCGGATCAGTTCTTTTGCACGCTCCTTACGTTCCTTTGGAGTGTACATTTTATGGATCGCCATAGGCTCACAGATGATATCCTGCACTGTATGGCTTGGGTCCAGAGAGGAATAGGGATCCTGAAAAACGGACTGCATTTTTTTGCGGTATGGAAGCAGTTCTTTTTCCCCCATGGCTCCGATCTCTGTTCCCTCATAAAAAATCTCACCGCCTGTGGGTTTATGATAACGTAGGATTGCCTTTCCGATGGTAGATTTTCCGCTTCCGGATTCTCCTACCAGACCGAAGGTTTTCCCCTTTTCAATCGAAAAGCTTACCTGATCCACAGCCTTCAGTATGCCCGGCTTAAAGGACAGAAGCTTCGGAGATTTCTGTTTAAAATATACTTTCAGATCTTTTACTTCAATTAAGGGCTTGCTCATCTCTTCTCCTCCCTTCTGTGACAGAATATCCTGTGTCCCTCTGAAGCCTCATAATATTTCGGAAGACAGGCTTCACAGGTTTTGTCCGCATATTTACAGCGATTCAGGAAGGGACACAGATCACCGTTTCCGTCCGAAAGATCTCTCTCCAGAAA
This sequence comes from Blautia sp. RTP21359st1_E11_RTP21359_211015, assembly GCF_040910705.1. Classification (NCBI taxonomy): domain Bacteria; kingdom Bacillati; phylum Bacillota; class Clostridia; order Lachnospirales; family Lachnospiraceae; genus Blautia; species Blautia sp. RTP21359st1_E11_RTP21359_211015. The sequence continues at coordinate 68,544 of NZ_JBDGAB010000013.1, read as the reverse complement.
CTGTTCAAAGGTACCTCCCACCCGCGGCATGCTTGCGATCAGTGCCTGTGTATAGGGATGTCCCGGATGAAGAAAGATCTCTTCTACAGTTCCCTCTTCCACCACGTAGCCACCACACATGACAGCTACCCGTTTACAGGTCTGCGCTACAACGCCCAGATCATGGGTGATCAGGATGATGCTCATATTGTTTTTTTTCTGAAGTTCCAGAAGCAGATGAAGGATCTGCGCCTGGATCGTAACGTCCAGGGCTGTGGTCGGCTCATCTGCGATCAGGATCTTCGGGTCACTGCTCATGGCCATGGCGATCATCACACGCTGGCGCATACCGCCGGAAAGCTCGTGGGGATAGCTGTTCATAGCCTTTTCCGGGTCTGTGATGCCAACGGCTGTGAGAAGCTCCAGCACCCGGGCCTTTGCTTCTTTTTTGTTCATATTGGTATGGCGCCGGATCAGCTCTACCATCTTATTGCCAACAGTGTAAACCGGATTCAGTGCGGAAAGAGAATCCTGAAAGATCATGGCGATCTCACCACCGCGGATCTCACGGAGCTCTGCTTCATTTTTCTTCAGGATATCTTCTCCCCGGAACAGGATCTCACCACCCATGATCTTACAGTTGGATGGTCCGAGACGGAGAATGGATTTGGTGGTCACGCTTTTTCCGCTTCCGGACTCTCCTACGATCCCGAAAAAATCCCCCTCACCGATGGCAAAGCCTGCACCTTTTACTGCCTGTGTCTCTCCAAGGTCTGTAAAGAAAGACACCTTCAGATCTTTTACTTCCAGTAATTTTTCCATATGTAAATGTCCTCCTTACTTGGGCTCGAATACTTTTCTTAATACTTCTCCCAGATAATTGAAGCTGACGACCGTGATCAGGATCAGGATTCCGGGGAAAATAGCCAGATACGGTGCCTGCTGGATATAGCGCTGTGCATTGCTCAGCATACTTCCCCAGGAAGCCGTAGGCGGCTGGATACCCAGGCCGAAAAAGCTCAGTGCAGATTCCATCAGGATAGCATTGGCAATGTTCATGGTTGCAGCCACGATAATGGTAGGCATGATGTTAGGCAGGATATGATGTACAATGGTGGAGAATTTCTTCTGTCCGGAGATCTTTGCATAGATGACATACTCTCTCTCGTTCAGGGAAATGGTCTCGCCACGGACGATCCTGGCAATGTTCATCCAGGTCAGAAAGCCGATGATCAGGACAATGTTCTGAAGTCCCGGTTTCAGGAAGGCATTCATAACGATCATGATCAGGAATGTCGGAAGGCTCATCAGTGCATCCACCAGACGCATCAGCACTGCATCCACCGTTCCTCCCACAAAACCGCTGATGGAACCGATGATCACACCAAGGGCTGTAGAAAGCACCATGGAAAGGAAGCCCACCAGAAGGGATGCTCTTCCTCCGTAAATACAGCGAGCCAGATAATCCCGTCCCATATCATCCGTACCGAAAAGGTGTGCCATGGATGGAGCATTCAGTCGCTCTGTGGCGCTGATGGCATTGGGATCTACCGGATACAAAAAGGCAAAAATGGAGATCAGTGCCAGCAGGATGATCGCTGCTGCACCTGCCACTGCAAGTTTATTTGTCTTAAAACCAAGTTTGATATTTTTCCAGATATTTTCTCTCATGTCCCTTTACCTCCTAACATCCTGCTTTGCGGATCCTCGGATCAAAGACAGCATACAGGATATCTGCCAGAAGATTTCCGAGCACCACGAGAAGCGCGGTAAACATGGTGATTCCCATGATCAGGGGATAATCATACTGCATAACAGCGGTCACTGCCAGCTGACCGATTCCCGGCCATGCAAAAACCTGCTCGGTGATAATGGCACCGGAAACCAGAGACTGCAGGCTCATTCCGAGAACTGTGATCATAGGAAGCATGGCATTTTTCAGTACATGCCGGAAAAGGATTCCAGACTCTTTCATTCCGTAAGCCTTCTGCACCATAACATAATCGGAGGACATTTCCGTAATGGTACTGCTTCTTAAATACCGGATGTACTGTGACGCATTTGCAAAGGTCAGAACTGCGCAGGGCATGACCATATGCAGGATCAGATCTCCTAAGGAACGGTTGCCGTCTGAATGCATACCGATACTTGGCAGGATATGGAGATGCACACTGAAGAGATAGATCAGCATGATACCGAACCAGAAAGTAGGAATGGAGATGCCTACATAACAGAACATGCTGGTGATCTTATCCAGAACACCATTTTTATTCTTTCCGGAATACAGGCCCAGTACAATGGCAATGAGAAAACCAAGCAGCATGCTGGTTCCCATTAGGATCACGGTTGCGGGAAGCCTCTCCAGCATCTGTGTCAGGACCGGTCGGTTATTCATCAGGGAATTTCCGAAATTCCCGTGAAGGATCCTTCCCAGCCACAGAAAGTACTGCTCATAGACAGGCTTTGTAAGTCCCAGGCTTTCTCTCAGGTTCTGGATATATTCTTCACTCATATTTGGTTCCACATAAGTCAGGACAGGATCTCCGGGCGCTGCTTTTGTCAGTGCAAAGCAGAGAACAGAGACAATAAACAGTGTCAGAATACACTGTATCAGACGGTTTACGATCTTCTTCAAAATGTACCTCCTTTATTTTCCCCGAAAACAGGAAATCGGCTGGCGCAAAAACGCGTCAGCCTCTTTCTGTTTCCGGTATTCATCCGCTATAAAATTATTTATTTCTCCAATGTGTAGATCTTGGAATAATCATAATAAATAGTTTTTAACAGACATTCATCAAAGCCTCCGAAATCTTTACTTACCGCATAGAAACCATTGGAATAAGCGATCGGATAGATATACATGTTATCATTGATCGTATTCTGGATCTCCTTATAAATCTCGCCACGTTTTGTCTCATCTGCAGTACTGTTGCCCTCTTCCCACAATGCATCCAGATCTGTATCCTTGATCCTGGAATAGTTGGAACGGCTGACGGAAGAACTCATGTCTGCATAAAGGCTCGGCTCTTCTCCCAGAGTGTAGAAGCTCAGTACCAGATCATAATCTGTGCACTCAGGATCCTTTGTCTTATTCTTGAAGGTAGACTCATCTGTAGGAAGAAGATTGATGGTGATTCCTACATTGGCAAGGGCAGACTGTACATACAGAGCCTCACTCTCCATTGTCTTATCTGTGGAGATATACATCAGGTTCAGAGAAAGACTTGTCTTTCCTGCTTCGGAAAGGAGCTCCTGTGCTTTAGCCGGATCATTGTCGTAGGTATTGTCCGGTTTTGTATAGTAGAGTGTATCCGGTGTAAAAATAGAATCTGCAGGCTCTGCATAATCCTCGGAAAGGAAAGCAAACTGACAGAACTCCTCTTTATTCAGTGCGTATGCGATCGCCTGACGTACCTTTACATCCTGAAGATCTTCGTTCAGCTCATTCATGAACATGGCGTTGACACGTCCGGAATTATAGGTATTGATGTTTACGTTATCGTAAGCACTGACGGTATCGTAATCATCTGCGCTGATCAAACGTGCATCCAGATCTCCGCTTGCAAGTGCCGCATTGGCGGAGCTGGAATCCTTTACGATCTTGAAGGTGATGGAATCCAGATTTACATCATCAAAATAGTCATCGAATTTTGTTACTTTATAATACTCTCCGGATTTGTATTCCTCGAACTTAAAAGGACCACTTCCCACCGGTTCATTGTTGAGATCACTTTCTCCGATATTCTCCACGCCGTCATAAATATGCTTCGGAATACAGTAAACCTGGCTCAGTCCACCAAGAAATCCTGCGGAAGATGATCCAAGGGAAATCTTGACTGTAAGGTCATCAACCTTCTCTGCCTCTACTGCCTTGTCATTAACGTATCCGTAAGAAGAATACGGAACATTCTGCTTCTCATCTACCAGCACCTGCATGGTGAATACCACATCATCGGCTGTGATCGGCTGACCGTCATGCCATTTCAGTCCGTCTTTGAGCTTCAGTGTGAATTCGCTGGCATCATCATTGGCTGTTACACTTTCGCAAAGTCCGTTTCCGTAATACATCTCTCCGTTCACGATCTCAAAAAACGGGCTGTACAGTGCCTGCATCATATCGAAGCTTGTCTGATCCACAACATAAAGCGGATTGATGTTCTGCGGATCTGCTGTTTCTGCAATGGTAATATTTCCGCCTTCCGCCTTGGTTCCTTCTGTTTCTGCTGCAAAAGCAGTCATTCCTGACATAACAGTTGTTCCTGCCACTGCAGCTACCAGAAGCGCTGCCAGTACTTTTTTTCTCATTTCCTGTTCCTCCTGTGTTTCAGTGAGTATTCCTCTTTTCCCACCAGTTTAATATGATATAAGCAAGATAATACTATACCATATTACCTTTGTCAAGCTGTCCCTGGCTCTTCAGAGATTTTTTTACTGCATTTCGTTAAAGTTTGTATTTATTCTACATACAAATCACACAGGCGTCAAGATAATTTTTCTGTATCATGCCTCTGATCTATATATATTTCCTTAATTCGTCATATTTTTGATCCAGTGTCCGTAATTGCACTTCAAAAATGCAGGCACGCATTTAAAGATCTGATCTGCATTCAGGCAGCATACCACCACTGCCGGAGATGCCTTGACCACAAATGCCATAAACATGGACAGAGGGATCACGATCCCCCAGGTACTGATCAGGTCCACCTTCATGGAATAAGCGATGCTTCCGCTTCCCCGGATGATACCACCGTTTGTCGGCATCTGATAGGACATTCCTACCATTACTACACTTAAGTCATTACCGAAAGCCCGAAGGCAACCCCTGCAATTTCCACACAGCGCAGTGTAGCAAGCAGGATCTGCGTCACCGCAAAGAAAAAGTAAGTAAACCGGATGATCGCCAGATAGGAAAGACCGGCTTCGATAATCGCCTGATCTGTTGTAAAAAGCCCCAGCAGCTGTGTTGGAAAAAGACTGGCCAGGATAAACAGCACAAGGGCAATAAAAAAGCCTGTGCTCATGGCCCAGGCACCGATCTTCCTTACCGGCTCTGTCTCTTTCTTTCCCCAGTACTGACTTCCGAATATGACAAGTCCGTCTCCCAGCGCCATAAGCAGCTGCTGAAAGACGAACTGTACCTGGTTTACGGTGGTCACACCGGATAATGCAGTTTCGCTGAAGGCTCCAAGCATAATGTTGTCCGCAAGATTGACACTTAAGGTCACTACATTCTGCAGCACCAGCATGGAGCATAATTTCAGAAAATTACGATAAAAACTCTTCATCAGTCTTTTACGATGGCAATGATATCATCTGCGTTGATCACCAGATATTTCTCACCCTCATATTTGATCTCGGTTCCTGTGTATTTTCCGTAGATCACACGGTCGCCCGGCTTTACCTGTACCGGTACTTCTTTACCGTCTACGACCTTACCGCCACCTACTGCGATAACCTCTGCCTGCTGGGTTTTCTCCTTGGAGCTGTCCGGAAGTACGATGCCGGATGCGGTTTTGTCTTCTGTCTCAAAATATTTTACGATAACTCTGTCTGCAACTGGTTTTAATGCCATATTCATTTCCTTCTTTCTGTGATTATTAGCACTCTTAAGCTTCGAGTGCTACTCTTTTTTATCATACTACATATCCAAAAATTGTCAAGATATTTGCAGATATGTAGTATGATATTATTTATGATAGGGCTCTCCGCTGATGATACGATAGCTGCGGTAGATCTGTTCCAGAAGGATCACACGCATCAGCTGATGAGGAAATGTCATTTTCGAAAAGCTTAAAGCATAGTCTGATCTCTTCAGTACTTCTTTTCCAAGACCGATAGAGCCGCCGATCACAAACTGGATATGGCTGGTCCCACGTATTCCCAGCTCGTTGAGCTTCCGTGCGAAGTTCTCAGAGGTCAGCTGTTCGCCTCCGATCTCCAGAGTGATCACAAACGCATCATCCCGGATATATTTAAGAAGACGCTCCCCTTCCTTGTTCCGAATGGCATCTTCTACTGTTTCGCTGGCATTATCCGGCGTTTTTTCGTCGGACACTTCTATGATCTCCAGCTTGCAGTAACGCCCGAGGCGCTTGGAATACTCTGCAATGGCATCCCGCAGATATTTTTCCTTGATCTTCCCTACTGTCAGGATACTTATTTTCATCCGCCGTTCTCCTCCAGATAATTCTCAAATTCTTCTGCTGACATCAAAACCTTCCTTGGCTTGGTTCCTTCCTCCGGACCTACCACTCCTGCGTCACAAAGCTGATCCATGATCCTTGCCGCACGGTTAAATCCGATCTTGAACATACGCTGGAGCATACCGATGGAGGCCTTTTCCTTCTCAATGATAAATTTACCGGCTTCTGTAAAATAGACATCTCTGTCACCGCCGCCGGCTCCTCCCGGGACGCCGGCTGTATTGACCTGCTTCTCGATGGATGTATCATAAACAGCACCCTGATTTTTGTCAGAAACATATTCTACGACTGCACTGACCTCCTCATCTGAAACAAAAGCGCCCTGCAGTCTGGCCGGCTTCTGATACCCCTGAGGATAAAACAGCATATCGCCCTTGCCAAGAAGCTTCTCGGCACCGTTCATATCCAGGATCGTTCTGGAATCCACACCGGAAGATACGGAAAATGCGATCCTGGACGGCATATTGGCCTTGATCAGACCTGTGATGACATTGACCGATGGTCTCTGGGTAGCAATGATCAGATGGATACCTGCTGCACGTGCCAGCTGGGCCAGACGGCAGATCGCATCCTCAACTTCTCCCGGCGCAACCATCATAAGATCCGCAAGCTCATCCACGATGATCACGATCTGCGGCATCTTCTCAGGTGCCTTTTCTCCCTCCGGGACCCGCATATTGGCAACCTTTTTGTTATATTCTCCAAGATTACGTACCCCATATTCCGCAAAGGCATTGTAACGGCTGGTCATCTCGGAAACAGCCCAGTTCAGCGCACCGGCCGCTTTCTTCGGATCTGTGACCACCGGAATGAACAGGTGCGGGATCCCGTTGTATACACTGAGCTCCACCACCTTCGGATCGATCATGATCAGACGCACCTCATCCGGTGTAGCCTTATAAAGGATGCTGATGATCAGCGTATTGATGCAGACGGATTTTCCGGAGCCGGTTGCTCCGGCGATAAGAAGATGCGGCATCTTGGCAATATCTGCCACTACCGGTTTTCCGGCAATATCCTTACCTGCTGCAAAGGACAGCTTGGATTTTGCATTTTTAAACTCCTCTGACTGAAGAAGATCCCGCAGCATGACCGGGCTGTTCTCCTTGTTCGGAACCTCGATCCCCACGGCTGCCTTTCCCGGTATCGGTGCTTCGATGCGGATATCCGGTGTAGCAAGATTCAGCTTGATATCATCGGAAAGACCAACGATCTTGCTGACCTTCACACCCATTTCCGGCTGCAGCTCATAGCGGGTAACGGTAGGTCCGCAGCTCACATTGGTAACGGTTACATTGACGCCGAAATTATGCAGGGTTTCCTGAAGCTTCTGCGCTGTTTTACGCAGATGTGCATCGGAATCTCCCTGAGATCTGCCATCTCCGCGCTTCAGAAGCTTCAGCGGCGGATACTGATATGGTTTCTTCTCCGGAGCTTCTCCCTGGCTGATCTCATGCTGGATATTTCTGATCCCATGCTCGATCTCTGTCTGAGATGACTTCGGGTTTCTGGAGGGCTGATGAGATGCCTTCTGTTCAGCTTCCGGCTGAGGATCCTCCTTTATCTCAGCGGGAACGGCTGCCTTTCCTGTTTCCCGGGAAGCTTTTGCTGCTACAGCTGTCTTTGCCGGCAGGATCTGCTGCATCTCGGGAATATCCACATCCTCGTAGCCGGCATAATCATCCTCCTCTTCGGCTTCCTGCATTTCTCTTTCGAAATCCGGCTCCTCCGACTCTTCCCGGGCCGGCTGGGACTGTGAACGGTGGATCTGGAATTCAAGCGGCTGAGCATGCTCCTCCGGTTTCTCATCAAGCCCTGGATCCTCTTCTGTCAGATCTGTATCTGCCGGAAGTACAGCCTTTTGTTCATCAAGGAAAGAAGGAAGATTAAATTCTCCCTCCCGGTTCGCCTTCACCGCAGCCTGTCTTTCTTTCTGCGATCTTCTGGCTTTTTTCTTTTGTTTTTTTGAGATATTTTCCGGATCTTCCTCTGTAAGGGCAAGTTCTTCTTCCTCCAGCTCTTCTTCCAGCCGGCGGATCTTCTCCGCTCTTTTTTCCGCACGGATCTTTCTGCGAAGCTCCTTCTGCTTTTCTCTGTCCGGCTGTCCCTCAAGATAAGCTTCTCTGCTCTCTCTTGCTGCATCTGTAAAAAAGTCCAGGATCTTATTCATAAATCCGAAGAAGGATCTCTGTGTTATGATGATGAGAGATACAAGAAGCACCAGAACGATGATCACAATTCCGCCCACAACGCCAAAAGCAGATGCTGTGGAAATACATACTGCACCACCGAATACTCCACCGCCGGTACGGTATTCCGAACTCAGTGAATAATAATCCGAAAACGTGGTACTTGGCGTATAGCCCTCTGTGATCAGCTGAAGAAAGCCGCAGAGGAACACAAAAAATACCACGCCCGCCAGTACCTTTTTGTAGGCAAGGCGGTTGGTATTGTTCACGATCAGGAACGTAACTCCGGCAAAAAGCAGGATCGGGAAAATATATGCACAAAGTCCCATGATGCCAAAGCATACGGCACTGATGGCATTTCCTACGATCCCTCCCATACCAAATGCACTGATCATCAGGATCAGGCAGGCCGCAAACATCACAAGGATCAGGATCTCTGTCTGAAAGCGGTTACCGACAGGCTGCTGCTTCGCCGCAGGTTTTCTTTTTCTTTTTTTTGTCGTTTTTGAAGCTGCCATTGTCAGACTCCTCCCAGTTGATATCAAATATAATTCGCTGCCAGAATAAGGATTCCGGCTGCAAAAGAATAAAATGCAAAATAACGCAGTCTGACCTGATTCGAAAGCTTAAGCATAAAACGGATCACCAGATAGCCTGTGATCCCGGCCACGATCATTCCAAGAACATAAGTAAATCCCTGGCCAACAGTCATATGAACAGAAGTAAACTCTCCCATCTCCACAAAAAAAGCTCCCACCACAGCCGGAATGCTCATCAACAGCGAATATTTCACTGCAAACTTCCGTCCGAGGCCGCAGAAAAGTCCTGCACTCATGGTAAGTCCAAGCCTGGAAAGTCCCGGAAACACAGAAAGACCCTGGCAAATACCCATCCACATAGCATCTCCGAAGCTGGCTTCTTTTGTTCCCTTGCTGCCATTGACATTACTGTAGTCCACAACAAGGAGGATCACACCTGTAAGAAGGATTCCGATCCCGGAAAACATGTGTGAGGATGCGCTTCGCACAACAAGTCGTTTGCACTGATATCCGATCAGGACTGTAGGAATGGTGGATACCATGATCAGGGCAGTAAGCTTCCGGTAAGTTCCGCTTATGATCTTTGCGTAGGTAAGCTCTTTCCCAGTCCTACGGTTATAGAGAAAAATATTGGCATTTCCGATCAAATCCAGTATCATTCCGATCAGCTCGATCCCGGTCTTCTTGATGTCCTTCAGAAAAACAAGGATCAGAGCTATCATAGTTCCCAGATGGAGCATCACTTCAAAAAGCACACCGGAGCCTCTGGTACCGCCCAAAAGATCCTGCACTCCACAGAGATGTCCGAAGCTGCTCACCGGCAGAAATTCGGTGATTCCCTGAATGATTCCCAATATAATCGCATGTATCACTGACATAATGATATTTCCTTTTCTTAAATTTTTTCCAACACATTATAGCATAACTGAGTAAAACTTACAATCTTCACTTGGTAAAAGTTTCAAACAAATGTTCTTTTTTTGATCTGCAAGAAAAAAATCCTCCGGCTGCATCAGAAAACACAGTCGGAGGATCTGTTTATAAACAGACTTTCTGCTTATTTATTTTTCAGATATTCGTCGATACCTTTTGCACCAGCTTTACCTGCACCCATGGCAAGGATTACGGTAGCTGCACCTGTAACGGCATCACCACCGGCATATACGCCGTCCTTGGATGTCTTACCGGTTTCTTCCTCGGCAACGATACATCTTCTCTTGTTGATGTCAAGGCCCTTGGTTGTGGAAGAGATCAGCGGGTTCGGTGAAGTACCAAGAGACATGATGACAGTATCTACATCCATATCATACTCGGAACCAGGAATCTCTACCGGACGTCTTCTTCCGGATGCATCCGGCTCACCAAGCTCCATCTTGACAACCTTCATACCGTTTACGTGGCCGTTCTCGTCAACGAGGATCTCCTTCGGATTTGTAAGAAGATCAAAGATGATGCCCTCTTCCTTAGCGTGATGAACTTCCTCTGCTCGTGCAGGAAGCTCTGCCTCACTTCTTCTGTATACGATATGTACCTCAGCACCAAGTCTCAGCGCTGTTCTTGCAGCATCCATGGCAACGTTACCACCGCCGACAACTGCAACCTTTTTGCCTGCTGCGATCGGTGTATCATAGGAATCATCGAATGCTTTCATGAGGTTGCTTCTTGTCAGGTACTCGTTTGCAGAGAATACACCGCTTGCATTCTCACCCGGGATACCCATGAACATCGGAAGTCCTGCACCGGAACCGATGAATACAGCCTCAAATCCCTCATCCTCGATCAGCTGATCGATGGTAGTGGATTTACCAATGACAACGTTTGTCTCGAATTTAACGCCAAGCTCTTTGACCTTCTCGATCTCTTTCTTAACAACCTTCTGCTTCGGAAGACGGAACTCCGGAATACCGTAAACAAGAACACCGCCAAGCTCATGAAGAGCCTCGAACACAGTTACATCGTATCCTGCCTTTGCAAGGTCACCTGCACAGGTAAGTCCGGATGGACCGGAACCGATCACTGCAACCTTATGTCCGTTCTTAACCTCTGCTCCTGCAGGTTTGATATCATGCTCCAGAGCATAGTCTGCAACGAATCTCTCCAGCTTACCGATAGAAACAGCCTCACCCTTCTTACCGCGGATACACTGTCCCTCACACTGGGATTCCTGCGGACATACACGACCACAGATAGCCGGAAGTGCGGAAGATAAACCGATCACCTTGTAAGCCTCTTCCATGTTGCCTTCTTTGATGTGCTCGATAAATCCCGGAATATTGATGGATACCGGACATCCCTCTACACATTTCGGTTTCTTACAGCCAAGGCATCTCTGTGCCTCTTCCATTGCTTCTTCCTGATTATATCCAAGACATACTTCCTCGAAGTTTGTCGCACGTACCTTCGGATCCTGCTCTCTTACAGGAACTTTTTTTAACATTTTTGCATCTGCCATTAGTTGTCACCTCCGCAATGTCCGCATCCACCGTGGTGGGTATCGCCTTCCTGAAGCTTCAGTAATGCACGGCCCTCCTGGGTCTTATACATCTGGCTTCTCTTCATAGCCTGATCGAAATCAACGAGATGTCCGTCGAACTCCGGTCCGTCTACGCAGGCAAATTTGATCTCATCACCGACCTGGAGACGACAAGCGCCGCACATACCGGTTCCGTCAACCATGATCGGGTTCATGCTGACAATTGTGTGGATACCAAGCTTCTTGGTAAGAAGACAGACAAATTTCATCATGATCATCGGTCCGATCGCTACACAGACGTCATAATGCTTGCCCTCGTTTGTCACAAGATCCTCAAGAGTCTTTGTTACCATACCGGAACGGCCATAGGAACCGTCATCTGTTGTAACATAAAGATTGGAAACAGCGCCAAGCTCTTTCTCAAGGATAACCATATCCTTAGTCTTGGAACCAAGGATAACATCCGCTGTGATGCCGTGCTCATGGAGCCATTTAACCTGCGGATAAACAGGTGCGGTACCGACACCACCGGCTACGAATACCATTTTTTTCTTCTTAAGTTCTTCGATATCCTCATGGACGAACTCAGACGGACATCCCAGAGGTCCTACGAAATCACGGAATGAATCTCCCGCCTTCAGTGCGGACATCTTAATGGTAGATGCTCCGATCTCCTGGAATACGATGGTAACTGTACCGGCCTCGCGATCGTAATCGCAGATGGTAAGCGGGATCCTCTCTCCCTTTTCGTCAAGTTTCACAATGATAAATTGTCCTGGCAGACAGTGGCTTGCCACACGTGGTGCATGCACAACCATAAGATGGATCTTAGCTGCCAGCGTTTCAGCTTTTAAAACCTTATACATGGTCTTCCTCCTCGCGCAAATTATAAACCTTTATTAATAATACGCTAAAAATCAGCATATGACAAGAGTAGATTTACAATTTCTGTCAAAATTCTTTACCACAGCACAGCGCAACCATATTAGTCTTATGCAACTAACATTATCAAAAGCCACATACAAAACTGGTTATTTCTGTGTTTTTTTCCTTTCGATAAGGGTATACAATCGGTCCAGTGCCTCCCGAATCCCTCCTACTTCATCGATGAGTCCTTCCTTTACCGCTTCCTCACCCTCCAGCATAGTCCCCACATCTTTTACAAGCTGGGAGGTATCCAACATCAGCTCCTCCATCCGTTCTGCCGTGATATGTGAATGTCCGGATACAAAGGCAATGATCCGGTCCTGGATCTTTTCCATATTGCGGTAGGACTGCGCTACGCCAATGAACATTCCGTTCTGGCGTACCGGATGGACCACCATGGTAGCACTTGGCACGATAAAGGAATAATCTGCTGATACCGCCATGGGTACACCTATGGAATGTCCCCCGCCCAGCACCAGGGAAACCGTAGGGATACTCAGAGACGCGATCATCTCTGCAATGGCAAGCCCTGCCTCCACATCTCCTCCTACCGTATTTAAAAGGATCAGAAGCCCCTCGATCTCCTCATCGTCCTCAATGAGAGCCAGCTTTGGCAGTACATGCTCATACTTGGTTGTTTTGCTGTGAGACGGCGCGGATTCATGACCTTCAATTTCCCCGATCACCGTCAGAAGCTCCACTTTATGCTTCCGGGAATTTCCATCGAGCACTGCCTGCCCGGTTTCCCGGATCTGTTCGTTCTGGCTCGCTTCCCGGTCCAGTTCCTTCTGTTTTCTCTCTTCGCTCTGTTTTTCCATAAAAAAATACCTCCGGAATCTGAAATTCTGGAGGTATTATATGCAAAATATTACTTTCTATTCAGAGATCATTCGTCCCAGTTTGTCCATACGTCAGTAACGTCGTCGTCATCATCAAGAAGATCCAGTGTTCTGTGAAGATCTTTGATAGCCTGATCATCCGTCAGCTCCACATAGGTCTGCGGGATCATGGCAATCTGTGCTTCTACAAGCGGGATTCCGGCTTTCTCAAGAGCCTCACGTACAGCACTGAAATCGTCCGGTGCTGTGATGATCTCAAAGCTGTCCTCTTCCTCGTTGAAGTCCTCAGCACCTGCATCCAGAGCTGTCATCATCAGCTCGTCCGCATCCATCTCACCGCACTCATCCTCAAGCTCTTCCTTGTCGATGATGATCTGGCCCTTCTGGTCGAACATAAAGGATACACATCCCTGTGTTCCGATGCTTCCGTTACCCTTGGTAAACGCGTTACGTACATTACCTGCAGTACGGTTCTTGTTATCTGTAAGAGTCTCTACGATAATAGCAACACCGTTCGGACCATATCCCTCATATACAGCCTTCTCGTAGCTGTCTGCAGAATCCGCACCTGCTGCCTTCTTGATTCCACGATCGATCGTATCGTTCGGCATGTTGTTCGCTTTTGCTTTTGCGATGACATCACGAAGCTTGCTGTTGTTTGCAGGATCCGGGCCGCCGGCCTTTACTGCCATAACGATCTCACGGCCGATGACTGTGAAGATCTTACCCTTCTTGGCATCATTTTTCTCTTTCTTATGTTTGATGTTGGCAAATTTTGAATGTCCTGACATGGTATCTTCCTCTCCTTGTTACCGTATATTTTCTTTCGTGCCCTGCTCATTTTGGGTACCGTTTTACATAATTGCAACTCGGTTTAATATAGCACTTATGAAAGATTTCGTCAAGAATCAGAAAACAAACCGGTCAAAATTCCTCATGTTCCCCTAAAAAGTCAGTTCCAGACTGATCTCAAGCGCATGATTCACCTTATCAAGCATAGCACTGTCCAGATGACACACCTTATCCTTCAGACGCCGCTTGTCGATGGTGCGGAGCTGTTCCAGAAGGATCACGGAATCCTTTTCGATCCCGTAGGCGGATGCATCGATCTCAATATGTGTCGGCAGCTTTGCCTTATTCATTTTTGATGTAATTGCCGCACAGATCACTGTGGGACTGTGACGGTTACCCACATCGTTCTGGATGATCAGCACCGGACGGATGCCGCCCTGTTCACTGCCCACTACAGGTCTTAAGTCCGCGTAAAAAATATCCCCTCTTTTTATAACCACACAATTCACACTCCGATTCTGGTCCGGCTTATTTGCAAGCCGTATTCCTTTTTACAGATAAGTATTTCCACAATTTCTTTGTGTATACCATGCGTGGTACTTTTTTACCGGCCTTATGTCTGACCCGGCGTTTTCCGGATCCGGGTATTTACGGATCTACTGGAAAAAGCTCTCCTCTTCTCCGCATTCCTTACCGTCTTTGATATAAACCCGCGGAACACGTTTACTGATCCCGCAGACAAATTCATAGGAAAATCTTCCGGAAAGATCTCCCAGTGTCTCCACACTGATAAATTCCTCTCCATCTCTTCCCATCAGGGTGACCTCGTCCCCGGCCTTCACCTCCGGGATATCTGTGACATCAACCATAAACTGATCCATGCAGACACGTCCGAGGATCGGAGCTTTTTTGCCCCGGATCAGGACCCAGCCCTTATTGGAAAGCTGTCTCGGATAGCCATCTGCATAACCTACGGGGATCGTTGCCATTCTGGTAAAGCGTTCTGTAACAAACGTTCCTCCATAGCTTACCGCTGTTCCACGTTCCACGTTTTTCACATAGGATACATGACTTTTCAGCTCCATTGCAGGTGTCAGCTTCACAATATCACGTTCTACCTCCTCTGACGGATAAATACCGTAAATGGTGATGCCGGCACGAACGACATTGAGATTTGCTTCCGGAACACGGATGATACCTGCACTGTTGGAGCAGTGACGTACCGGAATATGAACACCTCTTTTTTCCAGAAGCTCTGCAAAACGGAGATAACGGTCCAGCTGCACCAGTGCAGGAGAACGGTCGGTCTCATCCGCCCTGGCAAAATGGGTAAACATTCCCTCGATCACCAGATTCGGGATTTTTGAGATTTTTTCGATCTTTATCGCATTTTCCGGAATATCCGCATATCCGATCCTTGTCATTCCCGTATCCAGAGCCAGATGAATATGTACATTTTTTCCAATGCGTGCACCTGCTTTTGCATATTCTGCCGCTGTATTAAGATCCGATATGGTGATCCGGATATCATTGGCTGCAAGCTCCTCATAATATTCCTCAAATACAAGGCCAAGGATCAGGACAGGCTTGGTGATCCCTGCATGCCGAAGCTCCAGTGCCTCCTCTGCCGTAGCTGTTGCAAATCCCCAGATATAGTCATAGTCCTGGATCAGACGGGCAATAGCTCTGGCACCATGGCCATAACCGTCTGCCTTGATCACAGCGATGATCTTTGTCCCTTCTTTGACATTTTTATACATTTCCTCAAAATTGTGGGCAATGGCATCCAGTGATACCAGTGCTTTTACTCTCTCGTATTTTTTCATAATCCCGACTCCTCTTCACCTATAGCTAATGCCTTGGGCAGATATTCTATGATATCTCCTGCCAGCATACTGCGCTTTCCTTTTTCAGCGGCTGCAAGATCACCGCAAAGTCCGTGAAGATAAACACCTAACGCGGCCTTTAAAACCATGGGAGGCTGTTCCTCCGTTTTCAGATACATACATAACACTGCTGCCAGGATCCCGGAAAGCACATCTCCGCTTCCTGCAGTTGCCATTCCGGAATTACCGGAAAGATTCAGATACATCTGGCCTTTTTCATCTGCGATCACCGTACATGCATCCTTCAATACGCACACAGAGCCTGTTTCCGCAGCAGATTTCAGTGCAGTATCTGCGATCTCATGCTGGATCTCCTGGATCGTTCTGCCACTGAGCCGGCTCATTTCTCCGATATGCGGTGTCAGGACTACATGCTCTCCCAGATACTGGTACCACTGTGGATGTGCAGCCAGAAGGTTCAGGCCGTCCGCATCCAGGATCAGCGGCTTTTTCTCCCGGGCAGCCGCCGTGAGAAACCACTGTTCTCTCTCACGGCTGGCCACTGATGTTCCAAGTCCCGGTCCGATCACGATCACATCACACCAGGATAGAAGCTGTTCATTGGATTCCTGATCAAAGCGGCTGCAGACCATAGCCTCCGGAAGGAGTATCTGCAGTGGGATCCTGTTGGCTTCCACAGTCTGGATCTTTACCATTCCCGCACCGGCACGAAGTGCTGCACTGGCGCTTAAATAAGCGGCTCCGCACATTCCCTCACTTCCGGTCACAAAGAGCACTTTTCCGAAGGTACCCTTGTTTCCGCCGGGATCACGTTCCGGAAACAGCTTCAGATCTTTATTTTCCAGACAGGCGGCAGATGCAGTCACAGCTTCCTGCTCATAGATCCCGATATCGGCGGTAACGATCCTTCCTGCATACAGTCTTCCCGGATAAAAGCAAAGACCTCTTTTCCGGTAGGCAAATGTGACAGTCAGATCGGCGCTGAAGGCAATTCCCATTTCCAGGCCAGTATCTCCGTTCACTCCTGACGGGATGTCAACTGCGATCTTTTTGGCCCTCGCACTGTTCATCTCATGGATGATATCAGCATAATGTCCCTCGATCGGACGCGTCAGGCCTACCCCAAACACGGCATCTACTATAGTAGTATATTCACTCCACTGCGGGTTATTCACCTCCGGGACTCGATAACCGGAAGCGATCTTATACTGAAGAGCGGTCTCTCTGGTCATTTTATCTTTGTTTCCGACCATATAAAACTCAACCCGGATCCCCTTCAGATGGAACAATCTGGCAACAGCGATACCGTCACCGCCATTATTTCCGCTTCCGCAGACTACCAGGATCCTTTCGTCCTTCTGGAGATACTTTTCTGTTTCCTCTACCACCTTCAGTGCTGCCCGCTCCATCAGAACCTCGGAGGGAACTCCGATCTCACGGATCGTTGTGGAGTCCAGATCCTTCATTTCTTTGCAGGTAACAAGCTTCTTCATTCTGTCTTCTGCCTCCCCTCTGTCATAGAGAAAGCTGCCGTTTCCGGCAGCTTAACAATTCTTACTTATCCACATGTTCCTGCCTGTATTTGCTGAGATTATAAGACAGTGTCATCAGACTCTCGGAAAGATGAACGTTCTCTACGATCACATCATCCGGTGTCTCAAGATCGAGATGTGCAAAATTCCAGATTGCCTTGATCCCGTTCTCCACCAGGATATCTGCCATTTCCTTGGCTTTATTCTTGGGAAGTGTCAGAATCGCGATCTCCACGTTATTCTCTCTCAGGAAAAACGGAAGCTCACTGAGCATTTGGATCTCAAGTCCACGGACTGCGATGCCCTCAAGCACAGGATTTACGTCAAAGATACCAACCAGCCTGAAACCGCGCTTCTCAAAATCCACATAATTGGCAAGTGCCTGTCCCAGATTACCGGCACCCAGAATGATCATCGGATGAACGGTATCCAGTCCCAGGATCTTACCAATCTCTGTATAAAGATAATGTACATTATAGCCATACCCCTGCTGCCCAAAACCGCCGAAATTATTAAGATCCTGACGGATCTGAGAAGCTGTGGTATGCATCTTCTTACTTAACTCATTGGAAGAAATACGTTCTACATTGTCTTCCATCAGCTCTCCTAAGTAGCGGTAATAGCGTGGCAGACGCTTAATCACCGCTTTCGAGATTTGTTTTGTCTCCACGATAGTTTTCCTCCTTACCTTACACTAGGTTAATTATAACGAATTGACATTTTCCTGTCAATTAAAGTTGTCTATTCTGTACAAATTTCTTTATAATTTTTCTAATAATTGATTTTTTCTTTGAAATCCCGGCAGTTTCCGTTATAATAGGTGGAGGATTTTTCCTTGTTCAGGCATAAACAGGGGTGATTCTTTATACAGGAGGACAGTTTTTATGATTTTATCATGTCAGAATATATGCAAGGCCTTTGGCGAAAAAGTAATTTTAAATGATGCATCCTTTCACATTGAAGATCGTGAAAAGGCTGCTCTGATCGGCTGCAACGGTGCAGGAAAGACCACACTACTGCGGATCATCATGCAGGAGCTTTCTGCTGATTCCGGTACCGTGGTGCTTGCCCGGGATAAAAATATCGGCTATCTTGCCCAGTACCAGGATATCCACGGACATCATACCATCTACGAGGAGCTTCTTACCACCAAGCAGCACATCATCGATATGGAGCGCCGTATCCGCAATATGGAACAGGAAATGAACACGGTGACCGGTGATGAGCTGAACCGTCTGATGGAAACCTATACCCGCCTGACCCATCAGTTTGAGCTGGAGAACGGATACGCTTACAAAAGTGAGCTGACCGGTGTCTTAAAGGGTCTCGGCTTCACGGAGGAAGATTATGACAAGCAGATCGAAACTCTTTCCGGCGGTCAGAAAACCCGTGTGGCGCTGGGCAAGATGCTTCTTTCCAAGCCGGATATCCTGCTTCTGGATGAGCCAACCAATCACCTGGATATGGAAAGCATCTCCTGGCTGGAAACTTATCTTCTGAATTATCCGGGAGCTGTTTTTATCGTCTCCCATGACCGTTATTTTCTGGATAAGGTGGTCACCAAGGTCATTGAGATCGAAGCCGGACAGACCCGCGTATACAGCGGCAACTACTCTGCCTATGCTCTCAAGAAGGCTCAGCTTCGTGACGCACAGTACAAGGCATACTTAAATCAGCAGCGGGATATCAAGCATCAGGAAGCCGTTATCGCCAAGCTGAAATCCTTTAACCGTGAAAAATCCATCAAGCGTGCGGAAAGCCGTGAAAAAATGCTGGACCGTGTACAGAGGATTGAAAAGCCTCTTGAGCTCCAGGACCGGATGCGTATCTCGCTGGAACCACGGGTGTTAAGCGGAAACGATGTGCTCCACGTGGAAGCGCTTTCCAAGGCCTTTCCGGGACAGACCCTGTTCTCCGATATCTCCTTTGATATCAAACGCGGCGAGCGTGTGGCACTGATCGGAAACAACGGAACCGGAAAGACCACCATGCTAAAGATCATCAACGGTCTTATTGAGGCAGATGCCGGCAAATTTTCCCTTGGTTCCAAGGTGCAGATCGGTTATTACGATCAGGAACATCATGTTCTGCATATGGACAAGACAATTTTCCAGGAGATCTCCGATACTTATCCGACTCTCACAGAGACCGAGATCCGAAATATGCTTGCCGCATTTCTCTTTACCGGAGATGATGTTTTCAAGGAGATCTCCGCACTTTCCGGTGGAGAAAGAGGCCGTGTTTCCCTTGCAAAGCTGATGCTTTCCGAAGCCAACTTCCTGATCCTTGACGAGCCTACCAACCATCTGGATATTGCCTCCAAGGAGATCCTGGAGGAAGCACTGGTCAGCTACACCGGTACAGTCCTTTATGTATCCCATGACCGTTACTTTATCAATCAGACTGCGACCAGGATCATGGAGCTGACAAACCAGGCAGTGGTAAATTACATCGGTGATTATGATTACTATCTGGAAAAGAAGGAGGAGCTGACCAGTACCTATGCACCGGGAAGCACTTCTCCGGAGGCACCTGCCGAAGAAAAAGCGGTTTCCGAGAACAAGCTTTCCTGGCAGCAGATGAAGGAAGAACAGGCAAAGAAACGAAAACGGGAAGCCGAGCTGAAAAAAGTCGAAGCCCGTATCGAAGAGCTGGAAACAAGAGACAGCGAGATCGACGAAACCATGGTCCTTCCGGATGTCTGCACCAATGTAGCGGAATGTACAAAGCTGAGCCGCGAAAAAGCAGCCATCGCTGAAGAACTGGAAGAACTTTATGAAAAATGGGAAGAGCTGGCCTGACGGTCAGCTCTTTTTATCCCCTTATGTTTTTATGGAAGCAGCATGCCGAGATGCTGTTCAAAGCATACACCATCGTTACGGTCTGTTCCTTCCTCCACCGCATCCCGGATCGATGCCGAGATAAAGTCCACGGCCAGTTCTGCACAGGTTTTCATGGAATATCTTTTTACCAGCCCTGCACTGAGCACGGATGCAAAAAGATCTCCTGTCCCGGAATAGCTTCCGCCGGATTTCTCTGCAAATACCCAGGAGCTGTTTCCGTTTTCCAGGACAAGATTCCCCATTTTCAGAGGCTGCCCCTCCTCCCTGTGATCCACTCCAGTGATCACAACGGCAGGAAGTGAAAATTCCCGGGCAAGTCCGCACCCGATCTCCCGGATCTCTTCCATCCGCCGGGCCTCTGATGCCTTTTGCAGTTTCTTCCAGATCTCCTCCATTTTTTCTTTTCCGTAGAGAAGAAGAAGGGCTTCCGTAAGGTTCGGTGTGATCACATAGGAACGACGTGTCAGTTCGCAGAACCGGCTGCGGAGTTCTTCTGTATAGATCGGATAAACCGCGCCGTCATCCCCCATCACCGGATCTGTAAGGATCAGCGTATCCTTTCCTGCAAACGCGTCCATAAATTTCAGAATCCTGTCTGCCTGCTTATCATCAGAAAGAAATCCTGTATAGATCCCATCCGGGAAAAATCCTCTTTTTTTCCACTGCTCCATATATGGTTCCATATGCTCTGTGAAATCCTCACAGAAATAACTTTCATAACCGGTCTGGTTGCTTAAAACAGCGGTGGGAAGTGGACACGCCTGGACTCCCATCACCGAGATCACCGGGATCGCTGCTGTCAGTGAACATTTCCCCAGCCCGGAAAGATCATTGATCACTGCTATTTTTTTCATGGTAATTCTCCAGTCTTGAGTTTTTTTCTGTAATATTATAGAATGAACTGTCAGGTTTACGCAATCATTTTTGGAAGGAAATCATCATACTTATGTTAAATATATCCGCTGAACACAAAAAAGAACACCTTTATCTGGAGGTTTATCACTATTACCGGAAGCTGATTCTGGAAGGCCGTCTCCTTCCCGGAAGCAAAATGCCCTCCCTCCGCAAATGCGCCCAGGAGCTGAAGCTGAGCCGTACCACCATCGAAAATGCCTATCTTCTGCTGGCAGCAGACGGCTATATCATCGCCAGGGCACAGAGCGGCTATTATGTCACCGGCATTGCTTCCAAGCAGCATCTGCTTACCCCCGAAAAACAGGATAAGGATATCACGCCCTGCCTTTATGATTTTGCCTCTTCCGGTGTTGACCGGGAAAGCTTCCGTTTTGATCTGTGGCAGCGTTACATCAAAAGTGCCCTCCGCCAGGGCGACCGTATGCTTTCTTATGGCGAACCACAGGGCGAAAGCGATTTCCGGGAGGTTCTCGCAGACTATATCCGAGAACGCAGAAATGTGATCTGCTCCCCGGATGACATTGTAGTAGGGGCCGGTCTCCAGCCCCTTCTCCAGATCCTCTGCCCTCTGATCCATGAACGGAAAACCGTTTCGTTCCCCACACCGTCCTTCACCACATGCAGCACCATCTTTCAGGATTACGGCTTTGATGTCCATTACCGGGACAAAAGCTGCGATGTGATCTATGTTTCTCCTGCTCACATGACGAAATGGGGCGAGATCATGCCGGTAAAACGACGCCTGGAGCTGATCCGTCATGCGGAGATCGATGACCATCTGATCATTGAGGATGATTTCGAAAACGAATTTGTTTATTTCCAGAAGCCGACGCCTTCTCTTTTCGGTCTTGCAGGTGGTGAAAACGTTGTCTATATCGGTTCCTTTTCCAGGCTGCTGCTGCCCTCCATCCGTGTCAGCTTCATGGTACTGCCGCGCTCTCTCCGGGAAAAATATACAAAAAAAGCAGCCTTTTATAATCAGACTGCTTCCAAGGCAGAACAGATCGCGCTCTGCCAGTTTATCCGCGACGGGCATCTGGCTTCCCAGACTAGAAAGCTCCGCCGCCTTTATTCCCAAAAGCTGAAGGCTCTTTCCCAGGCTGTCCGGGAAACCTTTGGCCAGGACTGCCAGATCCAAACAGGAGCCGCAGGAACCAGCCTTGCCCTTACTCTTCCCTGTTCTCTCACAGGCAGTGAACTGACAGACAGAGCCCGGAACCGTGGTCTGGGACTGGAGGTTCTCAGAGAAAACGGAGCCGAGGTCACCCTGGTCCTCTCCTGCTCCTCTATTCCATCCAAGGATTTTCTGCCTGCCTGTCAGCTTCTGAAGGAGGTTACCGGCTCCTAATCTCTCCGGTTATCGATCATGTAGAGCAGGGCATTTACAATGCACGCAGCAATATTGCTTCCACCCTTGCGTCCTTTTGCCACAATATAAGGCACATCTGCGTGCATGATCAGCTCCTTGGACTGCACAACATTCACAAAGCCTACCGGCACACCGATGATCAGCTCAGGAGAAAGCTTTCCGTTCTCAATAAGCTCATAAAGACGTACCAGTGCGGTAGGTGCGTTTCCAATGGCAAAGATCAGCTTTTTATCCATCTCTGCTGCCTTGTCCATGCTGGCTGTGGCTCTGGTAGTCCCGTTCTTTTTTGCAAGGGCTGCCACATCTTCATCGGACATGAAACAGTAAGCCTCACCGCCGTAGCGGGCAAGTGCACGCTTGTTGATCCCGGCCTTTGCCATCTGGGTATCTGTGACGATACAGGCACCGTTGCGGATGGCGTCGATGGCCATCTCCACTGCCCCCTCCGAGAAGCAGAGATTTTTTGCATAATCAAAATCTGCGCTTGTGTGGATGCAGCGTTTTACGATCAGCTCTGTTCCCGGAATCAGGGGAGTATCCCCCAGCTCTTCTGTGATGATCTCAAAGCTTCTTTTTTCGATCTCCATGGGTTTTACATTTTCAAGCTCAACTTTCATTTCTATTCTTCCTCCGTAATCCCGTTTTCCAGTATCTCATAGATTTTTTTCATATCCAGATGCTTCCGCAGCTCTGCAGCCAGGATATCATACTGCTGTTCCTTAAATGCCGCAAAATCCACGCCTGTCATATTTTCCACATCAATACCTTTTTTCTCGCCGATCACGCGGATGATCGCCTCTGCAGATGCTTCCTTATCGAAAACGCCGTGGATATAGGTTCCGCACACATTTCCCGCAAAAGCACCCTCTTCTTTTTTCTTACCGCTGACGCTGTCTGTGATCTTCGTGGCTGTTCCTGCATTGTCCTTCAGGATGCTTTCGCCCATATGGATCTCATAGCCCTCGATCTCCACACCGGAAAGAGGAGCAAACACACCGGACAGCTGACCGAAATGCCCCTGCACCCTGGTCCTGGTTTTCTTTTCGGCAAATACCGTTTCCATGGGAAGAAGTCCCATTCCTTTCATGGAACCGCCATTTTCAACGCCATGAGGATCGCTTAAGGTTTCAC
Organism: Blautia sp. RTP21359st1_E11_RTP21359_211015; assembly: GCF_040910705.1. NCBI lineage: Bacteria > Bacillati > Bacillota > Clostridia > Lachnospirales > Lachnospiraceae > Blautia > Blautia sp. RTP21359st1_E11_RTP21359_211015. The sequence continues at coordinate 44,966 of NZ_JBDGAB010000013.1, read as the reverse complement.
CCAGCATCTGATAGCCGCCGCAGACACCAAAGATCAGCTTGCCTCTGGAGGCTTCCTTAAGAACTGCTGCCTCCATTCCGCTTTCCCGCATCCAGATCAAATCACCCATAGTGTTCTTGGTTCCAGGAAGGATGATCATGTCCGGAGAGTGAAGATCTCTCGGGTGTTTTACATAGCGGAGAGAAACTCCGGGAATGCTCTCAAAAGGATTAAAATCCGTAAAGTTGGAGATCCTTGGTGTACGGACCACTGCGATATCAATGACGCCGGCTTCCTGCTTCCGGTCAAAACGCTCCGTCAGGCTGTCCTCATCCTCCACCTGGATATCCAGATAAGGCGCCACACCCACCACCGGGATCCCGCTTCTTTCCTCAAGCATGACAACACCAGGGTCCAGAATAGTCTTATCTCCGCGGAATTTGTTGATGATCAGCCCCTTTACCATAGCCTTCTCATCGTCCTCCAGAAGCTCCACCGTACCGATCAGCTGGGCAAAAACACCTCCACGGTCAATATCTCCCACAAGAAGGACCGGTGCCTTGGCCATCTTTGCCATACCCATATTTACAATATCCTCATCCTTGAGATTGATCTCGGCAGGACTTCCCGCACCTTCGATGACAATGATATCGTTTTCCGCTGCAAGAGCGTTGTACGCCTTCATCACATCCGGAACCAGGGTCTTCTTATATTTGAAATAATCCCTGGCACTCATGGTTCCAAGAACCTCTCCGTTTACGATCACCTGGGAGCCTACATCATTGGTAGGCTTCAGAAGGATGGGATTCATCAGGACAGACGGCCGGATCCCGGCTGCCTCTGCCTGCATGACCTGAGCCCGTCCCATTTCAAGACCATCCTCTGTGATAAAGGAATTCAGTGCCATATTTTGTGATTTAAAAGGAGCCACACGATATCCATCCTGCTTAAAGATCCTGCAAAGTCCCGCAGCCAGCAGGCTTTTTCCGGCATTGGACATGGTTCCCTGTACCATTATTGCTTTTGCCATAATATACCTCCCTCAAGTACTTCGATCAGTTTTACATTTTCTTCATGGCGCTTTACCGCGATCCGGTAATATCCCTTTGTAAGACCCGGATAATTGCTGCAGTCACGGATCAGGATCCGCTTGCGCAGACAGAAGTCAAAGAGCTCCTCCGGTCCTTTAAAGAAAATATAATTTGCTTCCGACGGAAATACTTTATACCCAATGCGGACCAGCTCATCCTTCAGCCACTGTGCCTCCCGAAAAACAAGCTGTCTTCCCTCCTCTACATATTCCGTCTCTGTAAGTGCCTGGATCCCGGCTGCCTGGGCCATGGTGGAAACATTCCATGGCTGAACGCAGAGCTCCATCCTTTCCATCAGCTTTCTGTCAGAACAGAGGCCATAGCCCAGCCGCACACCGGCCATGGCATATCTTTTTGTAAATGCTTTCAGGATAAAAAGATTATTAAACCCGGAAAGAGAATGCTTCAGAGAATACTCTTCCGGTTCCTTTACAAAATCAAGGAAACACTCATCTACCACCAGCAGGATATCCAGCTTTCTGCATTTTTCCAGGATCCTTTTCAGAAGCCTGTGGGGGATCAGCATGCCGGTAGGATTGTTGGGGTTACATAAGAAAGCCATATCCAGTCCCTTATGGAGGATATCCAGATATGCTTCACTGAGCACAAAACCGTCATTTTCCGTCAGCATGTAATATTCCAGCTCACAGCCAGTGCTGGCCAGAGCCTGTCCGTATTCCGCAAAAGTAGGCGCCGGGATCAGAGCCCGCTTTGGCTTTACTGCATGACAGAGCGTAAAGATCACTTCTGCTGCTCCGTTACCGCATATTACCTCTTCCGCTTTTACCCCTTCTGATTCTGCGATCCTTTCCCTGAGAACGCCGCATCCCACCTGGGGATACTGTGCAATATGATCCAGACTGTGGATAATGGCCTGCTTCACACTTTCCGGTGTTCCCAAAGGATTCAGATTTGCCGAAAAATCCAGGCAGTCTTTATGTTTATATACGTCTCCTCCATGTATGTGTTTTGTCATTGGTCATTCTCCTGTCTGTATTTATTGTTACCTTAATAACCCGAACCGGATCCCCGCGCTGAGCAGTCCAAATACAACCACACCCAGTATGGATGCCGCGTACATCAGCCGGTTAGCTCTTTTGATATCCTCCGGCTCCACCGGGCGGATCGGATCCCCGATCGTGGGTTTTTCATATAATTTCCCGAAATAATATGCATTTCCCGCAAGCTGTACATCCAACGCTCCGGCCATGGCAGCCTCTGTCTGAGCAGAGTTGGGGCTTGCATGATTTCTCCGGTCACGTTTGTAGATCTTTGCCGCATTTTTTGTATCCATTCCTGTAAAAACAGTTCCTGCCACCATCAGCCATCCGGAAATCCTGGCAGGGATATAATTGGCCACATCATCCAGCTTTGCCGCAATACGGCCGAAATAAAGATATTTGTCATTTTTATATCCAAGCATGGAATCCATGGTATTGATTCCCTTGTACAAAAACATCAGCGGCACCCCACCGATAGCCATATATAGCATGGGGGCGATCACGCCGTCGGATGCATTTTCCGCAACGGTTTCCACGGCAGCCTTTGTCACGCCGGTTTCCGTAAGCTCTCTGGTATCACGGCCTACGATCATGGACACCGCATAGCGTGCCTCGTCCAGAGTTCCGTTTTTCAGCCGGTCATAAACCTTCATACTCTCATCCTTCAGGGAACGGGTGGCAAGAAGCTGATAGCACCAGAAAACCTCCAGCACAAATCCGGCCACCGGCAGATACCGGTAAAGATAATAAAGCACCAGAAGCGGCACCCCGCCGCTGAACAGACAAACAAACACTACGATCAGAAAGCCTCCTGTCAGCTCACCGCCGTGATTTTTCGGAAAAATCTTCCGGATCACCTTTTCCAGCACTGCAATCAGATTGCCGATGACACAGATCGGATGATAAAGCCATCTGGGATCTCCGATCAGAAGATCCAGCACAAATCCTATGACCAGTGCAGGAAGACTATATTTCAGCATCTTTTTTCTGCCTCCGTTCTTTCTTATATTCCAGTGCGTTCTTCAGAAAGCGTGCCGGAACCCTGGGATTTCCGTAATAATAAAGATGCGGAAATCCTGCCATCAGCCTGCCCCGGTCATGGATACAATCCCATCCTCTTTTGGATGCCGGCTTTGCCGCATGAAAATCCTCTCCGCAATCTGTGGACTCAAAGTAATGAAATTCATGAGCCGGGATCTCACCAAGTCCGGTATCCTGTTTTTCCGTAAGGGTGATATAGCCAAACCGGTTCAGCTTCGGTGTCCGGTAAGCCCTTCCAGGGATCACCCCGCAGACTCTGCGCTGCTTTCCTTCCATATCTTCCATCTCCTGATGAAGATACATGAATCCGCCACATTCTGCCAGACAAGGCATTCCGTCCAGGATGACTTCCCGGATCCGGGTGCACATTTCCTGATTTTCTTCCAGCGCCTCCCCGTTTAATTCCGGGTAACCGCCGCTTAAAAGAAGCCCGTCCAGATTCTCCGGAAGCTCTCTGTCATGAATGGGTGAAAAACGTACCAGCTCCGCTCCCATCTGCTCCAGAAGATTTAAATTATCCGCATAGAAAAAGCAGAAGGCTTCATCATCCGCCACACCGATCCGCACCTTTTCCTCTGTACGGTATCCGAAGGCAGTATCCTTCTGTATCAGCATTTCCGTCTCCGGTGCCGCAAGCTCCGGTGCTTCCCCTGCAAGCTCCAGGATCCCATCGATATCCAGGGTTTTCTCCAGTACCTCGGAAAGCTTCTGCAGACGGCTTTTCAGCTCCGGGATCTCCTCCGGAAGCACCAGCCCCAGATGACGGCTTTCGATCACACAGTCCTCCACCTTCGGAACATATCCCAACACCTTTACGGAAAGCTCCTCTTCCAGAAGCTTCTTCATCCTGGGATACAGCATGGGAGACATCTGGTTAAAGATCACGCCGCAGATATGACTGTCCTTTTTGTATTCCAGAAAGCCCTTTACATAGGCAGCCAGGGAAACACTCATGCCACGGCTGTTTACGATCAGGATCACCGGTGTATCTGTGGTGGAGGCCAGATCATAGGCGCTGGCTCTGGAGGTGATCCCTCCTACACCATCATAATACCCCATGACTCCCTCCATCACTGCGATCTCACAGTCCGATGCGTTCTTTGCCAGAAGATACCGGGTTCTGTCTCCATCTGTAAAAAACGTATCCAGGTTTCGGGATCTTGTACCGATCACACGGCTGTGGAACATAGGATCTATGTAATCCGGGCCGCATTTAAAAGAAGCCACCTTAAGGCCACGGTTCACCAGCGCCTGAAGAAGCCCGCAGGTGATCAGGGTTTTTCCGCTTCCGCTGGCACCTGCCGCAAGAAGTATTCTCGGGATCTTCACCTAAATCTCCTCCCCTCTTCCGCTGCAGGAAATGATATAGATCGGATTCTCACCCATCATCATATGATACCTTCCGATAGATTTGGATCTTGCCGCAGACAGCTGTACGATATCCACATCCGTCAGGCTGAAATCTCGGATGGCATTCATGGCTTCCGTCACAGTCTCCAGTGTGATGCAGTTGATCACGATCCGTACTCCCGGATTTTTGTCCAGAAGAAGCCGGATGATCTCGTTCATGTTTCCGGAGGACCCGCCGATAAAGGCATGTGTTGGAACAGGCAGTTCCACCATTGCTTCCGGTGCAGTACCCGGCACGATCTCCAGATTGTCTGTGGCAAATTTCTGCCTGTTCTCCTTCAGAAGAGCAAGGGCATCTTCCTTTTTCTCGATGGCATAGACCTGCCCCTTCCAGGCACGAAGCGCCATCTCAACAGAAACCGAGCCTGTGCCCGCTCCCACATCATAGCAGACAGAATCCTCCTGAAGACGAAGCTTGGACAGAGAAACCGTACGCACCTCTTCCTTTGTCATAGGCGCCTTCCCACGAAGAAATTCCTCATCACAGATCCCGTGAACTGCGGGCAAAGGTACTGCCTTTTCATTGCACGCAGTTACCACGCTTAACGCATCTCCCCGGTATTCTGTAAGCTCTGCCGCACTGGCATGAAAGATCTTTTCATTTTCGTAGGAAAGATTTTCGCCCACATAAAGGGTCACATCACCCATTCCATATGCAACCAGACGAGAAGCCAGACGAGCTACCCCATCCTCTGTTCCCAGAATGGAAAAAACCTTGGGGTTATGCCGGATCAGGGCAATCAGATTGCAGTCTCTTCCATGAGCGCTGACGATTCTGGCATCATCCCACGAAAGACCGATCTTCGCCATAAAATAAACCACGGAAGAAATCCCGCAGATCACCTGGACATCACCATCCAGAAGATCCATCAGCTTCCTTGCGCCGCTGTAGAAGCCCACATCGCCGGAAAGGGCAATGGCTACGGTACGGTACTGTGGATGTGTCTTAATATACTCCACGATCTTATCACTGCGGTACTCATGGAGAACCATCTGCCTCGGCCTCTGTACGGCATCTGTCATACGCTTTGCACCGATCAGAAGCTCCGCCTCATCAAAGGCCTTCTTTCCTTCCAAAGTCAGTGTTTTTTCCGCACCCATGCCGATGCCTACAAGAGAAACCCTCTGTGACAGGGTAAGGCCGAACAGCTTTGCCAGAAATACCCTTGCTTCCGGCAAGGACAGCCCCTCCTCCTGCAATGGTCTTCCGATGATCACAGGTGTGACGCCGCAACGCTGACAAGCCTCCATCTTTTCCGGGAATCCACCTGCCAGACCGGTATCCTTGGTGACCAGATAGCTGCACTGAAACTGTCGAAGCATGGCTTCGTTGATCTCTGTGGAAAATGGCCCCTGCATACCGATGAGATGCTTTCCTTCGATCCCCAGCTCTGCACAGGAACTGATCACGGAAGGGATGGACAGCACCCGGGCAAAAAGCCTCTCCTGGTAATCCGGGATCACTGTAAATTTAGACAGCTCCTTGCTTCCTGTGGTAAGAAAAATGTTCCCCTCTGTGCCGGAAAGAAGCTCTGCCGCCTTCTCCGTGCTTTCCACATAGATGGCTTCCCTGTTCTTCTCCCCCTCCGGGCGAAGGACACGCTGATAGCAGATGCTTCCGTTCTCACAGGCAGTCCGGATATTTTTTGTCACCTCTGCTGCATAGGGATGAGTGGCGTCCAGAACGATCTCCGGCGCTTCCCTTCGGAAAAGCTCCTCCATATCTTCGGTTTTCAGCCTTCCGGCGCTGACATGGAGAAATTCATTTTCCTTCAGAAGGGAGCCGCCATATTCCGTGGCTGCACAGGCATAGACCGGAACATGATTTTCCGCAAGGAACTCACAGAGCGCATAGCCCTCGGTGGTCCCTGCAAAAACAATGGCTTTATACATTCTTATATCCCCTTGGTGTTACCATCTTGCCGTTTACATTCTTAGTCTGTGAATTTCCCACAAATACGGTAGTAAACATATCCACTTCTGTATCACGGAGCTCTTTCAGTGTCATGACCTGTGCAGTCTCGCCGTCACGTGCGATCTGGGCAACCGTGCCGCAGACAGTATCCGGAGACTTGTATTTCATCATCAGATCACAGGCCTTCTGAAGATAATCCTTACGTTTTCTGCTGGACGGATTGTAAAGGCATACCACAAAATCCGCCTGTGCTGCTGCCAGAAGCCTTGCCTCGATCTTCTCCCACGGAGTCAGAAGATCACTTAAGCTGATCAGGCAGAAGTCATGGATCAGCGGTGCACCCAGCACTGCGGCGCCGCCTGTGGCTGCTGTCACACCCGGGATAATGGTCAGCTCCACATCCGGATAGTTTTCTCCCACCTCATACATCAGACCTGCCATGCCATAGACACCGGCGTCACCACTGCAGATCATGGAAACGGTTTTTCCTTTTTTTGCCTCGTCAAAAGCAAGTACACAGCGGTCTACCTCTTTTTTCATCGGTGTGGTCATGAACTCTTTACCAGCAAAATACTCCTTTACAAGATCCACATACACCGTGTAACCGATGATCACATCACTTTCATTTAATGCACGGATCGCTCTTCCAGTCATCTGGTCATACGCACCCGGGCCAATTCCTACAACATAAATCTTACTCAAAACGTATCCTCCGATTTCCGGCTGCAAGGGCGGTGGTCACACCGTCCCGGCCTGTTTTTTTTCTGATCAGTGTACCCTGTCCGCAACCCAGAACCGCACTTCTCTCACAGACATTCTCTACACCTGTTATCTTTTTTACAAATTGTGACGGGGTAAATTCACCCTGCACTGCCTTCAGCTCTTCCTCTGTAAAGGTCAGAAACGGAAGCTGCCAGGCTTCTGCCAGAGAAAGAAGTCCCACCTCTTCCTTCTTCAGATCGATACTGGCAATAGCGCTCAGCGCTTCTCTGTAAACATCCGATTCTCTCAGACATTCCTCTGCCGCCTTCCGGATGGAGGCTGCATCCTTTCCCCTGCGGCAGCCCATTCCCAGAACTGCAGCGGGCGGCACCACATGGACTGTATTTTTAAAGGGCAGGCAGCCTCTGTGGATCGTCACCGCAATACCTGTTTCCGGTGCCTCACCGGCTATCTCACCCTTCTCCGGATCCGCTGCAGCTGAGGGCCTTCCGTCCTTCCCGCAAAGCACCAGACCCTCCGGCAGCTCTCCGTCCCATGGAAACTCACTGTAAAAGCCAATGCTCTCTCCCGCAAGAAGGGCCGCAGAAGCCTCCTTTGCAGCCTTCATATGAAAAATAGCACAGCCATTCTTTTTTGCAAAAACATCCACTGCAAAACGGCTGTGAAGATCTGTGGCTGTTGTCACAACCGGCACCGCCTTAAGATATCCGGCACAGCGAAGAGCCAGCTCATTGGCTCCGCCCAGATGTCCGGAAAGAAGAGCAATGACAAATTTTCCACACTCATCGATCACCAGCACAGCCGGATCCGTCTTTTTTCCGGCAATGTAAGGTGCGATACTGCGCACTGCGATCCCGCAGGCGCCAATAAAGATCACACCCTCTTTTCCTGTCCGGAACTGTTCCCCTGCCCACTGGGAGGTGGAAACAGAGATCGGATCCGGAAGGTACCGGCTCTTTTTTGCAAGGGTGACACTCTCACCCTCTTTTTCCAGAGCCCTCTGAAGCCTTTCCCCTGTCTCCAGCCCTGTCATACTGAAGCAAATGATGGAAATGTTCATATTTTATTTCGTAGCCTCACGGAATTCTGTGGTAAAGCCCGGATCATACAGCTTGGATCTGTCATAGCTTGCAGCATTGACCGCATCACCTACCAGCATAAGCGCTGTTTTTGTGATCTTGTTCTCTTTTGCTGTCTGGGCCAGAGTACCCACTGTACAGATAAACTTCTTCTCATCGGGCCAGGTTGCCTTGTAGACGATGGCAGCCGGTGTATCCTCACGGTATCCGCCCTCCACCAGTCTGCGGCTCAGCTCCTCCAGCATACCTGTACTGAGGAAAATAACCATAGTGGCATTATGAGCGGCAAAGGACTGAATGCTCTCTTTTGCCGGCACCGGTGTCCTTCCTTCCATTCTTGTGATGATCACACTCTGGGAAATATCCGGAAGTGTATACTCCAGGTTCAGTGCAGATGCAGCTCCGCAGAAGGCACTGACACCCGGGCAGGAATCATAGGGGATTCCCTTTTCATCCAGGATATCCATCTGCTCACGGATCGCACCATAGATACATGGATCGCCGGTGTGGAGACGAACGGTCATCTTACCCTCAGCCTCTGCTCGCTCCATAACAGAGATCACTTCCTCAAGGGTCATCTTTGCACTGTTATGGATGGTGCACACATCCTTGGAATACTCCAGAAGCTGGGGATTTACAAGAGATCCCGCATAGATGATCACATCTGCCTCTTCCAGATACTGTTTACCTCTTACTGTGATAAGATCCGGTGCTCCCGGACCTGCTCCTACAAAATGTACCATAATCTATTCCTCTCTTCTGTCTTTGTTTTCTTTGATAATGATCAGGGAATAATATCCTGCATCCTCAGGGATCTCCTCCACGGTCCGGTAGATCTTTTCATCCGGCATTCCGCAGTTTTCGATCATCATGGCCTCTGCCCCCTGAGAAAGAAGCTCCGCCTTCACATCCTTCATTTTCTTTCCGGCCTTCATAAGGACCTTGGTACCGGAAAGCTTCAGCGCATCCTCGATCTGATAGGAAGCCGGGATCACGTGAAGAGGCTCTGCCTTCTCCACAAGTCCGGTGTTCAGACGGGCGGAAACTGCACAGAAGGATGTGATGCCACAGACGATCTCCGTCTCACAGCCCTGAGCCACAAGTCTGTGATGGATATAGAGATATGTGGAATACACGGTAGGATCTCCCAGTGTGAGAAATACCACATCTTTCCCCTGGTCCAGGACAGCCTTGACTTTTTCTGCTCCTGCATCGTGATAGCTCTTCAGCACCTCAGGATCCTTGGACATTGGAAAAGGAACTGCAAGAAGCTCCTTCTTTCCAAGCTCCGGATAAGCCCCCTCCACGATCTTAAACGCTACCGTATCCTCCGGAACCTGTCCCGGAAGTGCGATCACCTCTGCCTCCTTTACAAGACGAAGTGCTTTTAAGGTAAGAAGCTCCGGATCTCCCGGTCCTACACCTACACCATATAATTTACCTACCATATTTCTTTCCTCCTAACTATATTTTACAGACAGGATAAAACCTGTCTGTTATTTATATCAAATTTTGTCCCCGGATCAAAAATCTCCATCCGGATCAGGGTTTCACGCATGAAATATCATCCACCCCGACTGCCTGCTCCTGTATCTTATGGATCAGCTCCTCTGCATCCCGGGTCTGCCCCAGCAGTCCGTATACATTGGAAAACACCACAGCACCCAGAAGGATCTGCTCATAGGATCTGTGGTCCAGATAAAACTGGATTTTCTCCATGACCACAGCCATAGTCTCTTTCAGGATACCATAGCTGTCAAGAACAGCCAGCGCCTCATCGGTAGTCCCCGCCTCCAGGATCTCTCTGGCACATTCCAGAGAGCCCCCTGCACGGATGGCACTTGCACAGAGAACCTCCATCCTTCCATCAGCACAGTGGGAATGGGTATTCATGATCCCGGCGGCAACCTTTACAAACTTACCGATATGAGCCACAAAAAGAATGCCCTTTACGCCCATATCAATGGCCATGTCAATGGTCTCTCCTACATAATTGCTGCACTTGATATTGTTCTCAAAGGGAATGGACATATGCTCCCTGAGATAATCCGCACCGTAATTCCCCGGTGTCACCAGGATAAAATCTTCTCCCTGGCAGAAATGCTGCTTCATCTCCACATGGATGCTTTCGATCAGAGCCTTCTCACTCATGGGCTCTACGATCCCACTGGTTCCAAGTATGGAGATCCCGCCAAGAATGCCAAGACGGGGATTAAAGGTTTTCTTCGCAATCTCCTCCCCCTGAGGGACGGATACGGTAAGCTTCAGACCGCCCTCGTAGTCATATTCCTGGGCCGCCTCTTCGGCTTCCCGCAGGATCATGGCTCTGGGAACCGGATTGATCGCCGCCTCGCCCACGTTCTGGGAAAGTCCCGGCTTGGTGACACGCCCCACACCGATCCCACCGTCCAGGATGATCTGAGGCCGGGATTTCTCTGCTTTCTGCTGCTGCCCGGCCTGTTCTGCCGCTGAGATAGAAAACTTCTCCGCTTTTACATAGACCAGGATCCCGTTGGTGGTATCCGGATCATCCCCTGCATCCTTCTGTACCGCACAGGAGACATAGGTTTCGCCCCGGGTAATATCGTGAAGCTGTAATGTGAGGGTGATCCCCTTTGGGGTATCAAGCTCTACCTCGGAAAGAGTCTCTCCCGAAAGCAGCATCCGGACTGCACCCCTGGCTGCCCCGGCTGCACAGGAGCCTGTTGTGTAGCCATAACGGAGGCGCTTGTTGTTTTTTATGACATACTGGTCTTCCAGTCCATTCTTCATATATACGATGCCCTCCTTTTCAGATTACCTTGTGCTCCAGCCATTTGCGGCTGTGGAAACGCCAGGTAAAAATGATCCCACGGACAGTCCAGTCTGCAAACATTCCGATCCAGACACCCATAGGCCCGAAGCCCAGGACACGGATCAGGAAAACACAGAGACAGAACCTGCACGCCCACATGGTACAGCAGGAGGTGATCATGGAAAACTTCACGTCACCGGCTGCACGAAGACCATACCCCGGCACGAACGCCATTGTCCATACCACAGGCTTTACGATGGTGATCCATGTGATCATGTGGATGCACATTTCCGCACTGGTACTCTCCATTCCGCCAAGGATCGTCACCGGTCTGACCAAAATATACACGATCAGACAGCTTACGATAATAACTGCCTCTGCAATGACGCAGAGTTTTTTTATGTAATAGACCGCCTCATCCTTGCGGCCGGCACCAAGACACTGGCCTACGATGGTCATCAGGCCCACACCTACTCCGATGGCCGCGATACCATTCAGGTTCTCAAGGATATTGGTCATTGCCTGCGCTGCGATGGCTGCTGTTCCCAGTGTGGAAACCGTAGACTGGATGGCAAGCTTTCCAAGCTGAAACATACTGTTCTCAATTCCCGAAGGGATCCCAAGTCCCAGGATACGTCCGATCATGCTCCAGTCCGGACGGATCTTCAGGTAATCTTTCACAACGACAGGCTGACGATCCTTACGCAGCTGCCAGAGAACAACCACTGCACAGAAAATACGGGAAACCAGTGTGGAGATCGCCGCTCCTGCAACACCAAGGTGGAAAACCCAGATCAGAACCGCGTTTCCGCCAATGTTCATGATATTGGAGATCATGGAGATGGTCATAGGCCCCTTGGTATTCTCCTGGGCACGAAAGATCGAAGCCGCAGAATCATAAGCCGCAATAAAGGGGAATGACAGTGCCGTGAAAAAGAAATAGGTTTCCGATGCACGCATAACATCCGCATCCACCGCACCGAAGATCAGCCTCAAAAGCGGCTTCTGAAAGATCAGACAGACTGCAGATACCACTACAGAGATCGCTGTGATGATAAAAAGCACCTGCCTGGCAGACATATTCGCCTTCTCATAATTCCTCTGTCCGATATACTGGGCGCAGACAATAGCGCCTCCCGCTGCCAGCGCCGAAAAAGCCTGGATCAGAAGCACATTGATGGAATCCACCAGCGATACCGCAGAAAGAGCCGCAGATCCCACATTGCTGACCATCATGGTATCTGCGGTTCCCATTATCGAATTCAAAATCTGTTCCAGCACTACCGGCACCAGAAGATTACGGATCATCCGGTTGGTAAACATATGCTGCTGTTCCATTGTTACATCCTCCGCCTCACTTATTTATGACCTGACAAAGCAGAAAAAAATCGTCTGTATTTTATCAATCACACTTTCTCTGATATTATACCCTTTTCCCGCTCTTTTTCCAATATATTTTCTGTGTTTTTTGTACAAACTGCAAAATGCCGCAGGCGCGAAACCTGCGGCAGTCTTTGTATTTTGTGTTTTTTATGTAGCATCCAGACTTCTTAGAATTCGGATAAATCTTTATATGTATCACCGAAAAAGCGTTTGCATTTGTCAGCAACAATATCCGGATGAATATTTTTCAGCATCCGCTGACCATGAAGTTTCTTGGAATAATAAAGCTTTCTTGAATTCCGGATCTGATCCACATAATTTTTATTTGCTCTGGGAAGCTGTCCGATTTTTTCTTTTACACCACTCTGAACTGCATCAATGATTTCATCACTGATTTTGATATATTTACCATCAAAATAGCCATACTCTTCAATGTTATCTTTATATTCCTTTAGAATCTCATTATCTATATATTCTTTCAGATGATATACAAAAAACTGTCTGGCATCATTTTCTACATCATCTACGATACCTCTATCGCAATACAAATATTTATATCCGTTCTCCCAGTCGGCAATAAACCAGCTCTCCGCCTCCGGTGAAGCATACAACACAAAAACAGGCAATTTCTTCCCCAGTTTATCTTGAATCTTCTCTATGATCTTCCGGTTATATTCTCCAACCTCTTTCTGCGAATATCCGGCAAATCTACCATCAAGATCATCTTCCACCAAAATTGCTCTGCATTGAGAATACTCATCTCTGTGTTTTTCTATAAGCTCATAAACCTTTTCCAGCAATGCCTCACCTGTCCGTCCACTCATTTTATCGTCTATTTTCTTTGGCATTCCCTTTTTCTTTATGGTCTTATTAGGAAGGCACTGTCTATATTCATATCTATCATTAATTTTTTTCAAAAAAAACTGCATAGCTCCCGCTTCTGTATATCCACATGTCAGAAAACACACTATTACATCTACCATGGCCATCCTCCAAGTGCCGGATCATTCGTCCTGTATAGATCTCCCAGTTCCCAGTCACCAAGGTCCTCCGCTATATCAGCATATGTTATTTTTTTTATTTTTTCTTTATCACGAAATACAAATACTGCAACATTTCCATGTATGAATTCTTCTGTAAATACATCCAAAAAATCCGGTGAATGCGTACTTATAAAACACTGCTTAAAAGTACCCGCCGTCTGAATCCAGTTTCCAACCACCTTCTGCCAGGCAGGATGTAAATTCGTTTCCGGTTCATCAATCGCAAGCAATGCTCGTTCTCTGTTCATCGGCATATTGATCAGCATATTAAGAATGAGTCCCTTTAATGTTCCTTCCGAAACATCGGACAGATCATACTGTTCACCACTGCTATAGAGCATTCTGAAAATCAACTTATCATATGCTGTTGCCGCATCGATCATTTTCAAATTCGGAATAAGTTCTTTCATTCGGTCTTCAAACAAACTTCTCCATAACATATCCTCTGAAGTATAACGATTAAACACATTTGTAAAATTACCGGCATCATAATTCAGAAAATCATCCAGATTTTTGATGGTTACAGGCTCACGCATCTTGCGGGTATTAAACTGAGCACTTGTATATACGCTGAATCCATCAAAGTATTTCTGCAGATCATATAACAGCTGAGCAATATTAACTCTTACCAGCTCACTTCCATAAATACTCTTATTATTCAACAGAATATCTTTAAACTGCATGATGATCGTCTCTTTACTATCTACATCAAATGCCAGTCTTCGATTCTTTTGGCCTTTTCTGATAGCCGTAGAAAAACGCCCTTTTCCGATTTTATCATCATGACACCTGAAATAATTGAACTCATCTGTATATTTAGAAGTTCTTTCCGCTGCATTCAATTCTTCCAAAACAATGTTGCATTTCTCAATGGAATCACCCACATTAAAAGAAAACTGATATCTGACCGGCTGGCCATTTAAATTAATCTCCCAGGAAAAGTTAATTGCTTCTGAATCTGAAACCTGCTTATTCCGCATATGATCCCAGCCATTTCTGGAAATTGTATTTAAAAAAGCTGATTTCAAATTATCCTCTTTTCCAGTTCTTAACATTTCAGAAAAAAAAGTTAATGCCTTTATGAAGTTACTCTTTCCCGAATTATTAGGTCCGATCAGAATATTTATTTTCTCAAACTCAAGATCCTCTGCCTGAATATTTCTAAAATTATGGCAGGAAAATTTATTTATCATTTTTTATATTCATTCCTTTCGCCAGCTTGCTACACTGTCGCTTTCTTTTTTCGTTCCTCTACAGATGTTTTTAATATAGCACAATACAGATAAATTATAAAGAAGAAAAATTCGACATAACAAGCCGCCTTTAAGTAATGGCATCCCATTCATCCCTACACCGCTTCATCGCTCTGTACCTCCGCTGCCGCTCAGCTCCAACACTGATCTTATCTGCCGGTGCTGTGCATGGAAAATACACACCCTTTTTGTACGGAAGATATGAAGTAACAGAGGACCTGGACAGGCCAAGAGCATTTGCAGTTGAAAGGACAGCAGCTTTATGATCCTGTGTTTTTCTGAAATCATCAAAGGTCACCTGCACCTTCTCCGCCACATCCGATGCATACACACCGGCCGTGATAAGCAGCTTCCGAACCTTGATCGGGTTCAGCCCCAGCTCATCTGCAATGGCCTGCAAAGACATCCCGGCATCATAAAGCACAACAGACGAATCCATCAACTCCTTAAGGATCTTCCCGGCATCATACTCCGGCTTAGATTTCCTGCGGCCACCTCCGGGCCTTCTTGGTTTATACGCTCTTTTCTCACCCATAGATTACAAAACCAGCTCATACATTTTGAAAGTCATCTCGCCGCCATCTGTCAGAATATACAGTTCCTTCTTATCAATACTGTTATGCAGCATTTCATCAGAAGGATGGCTACCCTTCTTCCAATGTGGAAACAATGGATCACCCTGCTCCTGATCGATCAGCTCCCAGTACAGAGATTTTATGTTGTCAAAATCATCTTTTACTGCCTTACGAAATATCATTTGTTCCAATCCCCTTACTCATGCAGCTCCAGCGGCAGTCCGTCCGGGTCATGAAAAAATGTCATCTTCTTGCCGGTAAAATCATCCACACGGATCGGCTCACATTCAATCCCAACCTCCGCCAGCTCTTTCACCGTCTGCTCCACACTCTCCACACAGAAAGCAAGATGACGCAAACCACAAGCCTCCGGACGGCTCACCCGTTTCGGTGGATTTGGTTCTGCAAAAATCTCCAGCTCCGTGTGCTCATCCACACGCAGATCCAGCTTCCAGTCCTTACGCTCCGGACGGTAGTTTTCTCTGATGACGGAGAAGCCAAGCTTGTTTACGTAGAAATCCTTTGCGGATTCGTAGTTGGATACGATGATGGCGATGTGGTGTATTTTTGATAGGTTCATTTTGGTGTGCTCCTTTTTAGTTTGTCTTATTTTCGTTATAAACTATATAGCGGTTTTTAAAATATACCGTGTGTGCTTTAGCTCTGAAGGAGCACATGTATCACACACGGCATTATTTTTATTTCAGCCTTTCACTTGCATTTTAGTATATCACAAATCTGCAAATAAACCAGCCTTATACACGTATTTTTTACTCCACTGTAACACTCTTTGCAAGATTTCTCGGCTTATCGACATCCAGACCCTTTGCAACAGAAACATAATAGCCCAGAAGCTGCAGAGGAATCACTGCCAGGCTGCCCACGAAATGCTCATCTACCTTCGGCACATACACAGTGAAGTTCACCTGATCCTCGATCTCGTATTTGCCATATGTAGTCAGCCCCATCAGGTAGGATCCGCGGCTCTTGCACTCTAACATATTGCTTACAGTCTTCTCATACAGTCCGCTCTGAGTCAATACACCAATGACCAACGTTCCCTGCTCGATCAGACTGATCGTGCCATGTTTCAGCTCACCTGCTGCATATGCTTCAGAATGGATATAGCTGATTTCCTTCAACTTCAAACTGCCCTCCAGACAAACTGCATAGTCAATACCACGGCCCACAAAGAATACATCATGGGCATTGGCATACTTAGCAGCAAACCACTGGATACGTTCTTTATCTTCCAGGACCTTCTGCATCTTCTCCGGAATAGTCTGCAGCTCAGAAATATAGTAGCCATACTGCTCGTCTGTGATCTTTCCTCTGACTTTTGCAAACTGAACAGCCAGACAGTACATAGCCACAAGCTGTGCGCTGTATGCCTTGGTCGTAGCAACAGAGATCTCCGGACCAGCAAGTGTGTAGAACACCTTATCTGCTTCACGGGCAATACTGCTGCCAACCACATTGACAATCGCCATCGTGGCGATACCCTTTTCCTTAGCAAGCCGCAACGCTGCCAGTGTATCCGCTGTTTCACCAGACTGGCTGACAACGATCACCAGGGCTTTCTGATTAACTGGCATTTTACGATAGCGGAACTCTGACGCAAGTTCCACACGTACCGGGATATCTGCCATATCCTCCAGTACATATTGAGCAGCCATACCAACATGCCATGCAGAACCGCAGGCAACAATATAAATCTGCTCAAAGTTTTTAATCTCGTCCTCATTGATCTCCACGTTGGACAGATCAATAGCACCATTCCTGATCACGGAATTAAGGGTATCCTGGACAGCCTTCGGCTGCTCGTGGATTTCTTTCATCATGAAATGTTCAAAGCCGCCCTTTTCAGCAGCCTCAGCATCCCACTTGATTTCTGTAGTCTGCTTCTCGATCTCGTCACCGTTCAGATCATAAAAATGAGCCTCGCCCGGTGTCAGCTTTGCAAACTCAAGATTCCCGATATAATATACATTTCTCGTATATTTCAGGATTGCCGGGACATCAGAAGCCACATAAGTCTCGCCATCTGCAATACCAATGATCATCGGACTGTCCTTACGAGCCACCCAAATCTCGCCCGGATAATCACGGAACATCAGCTCAAGAGCATAAGAACCGCGGACACGGACCATTGTCTTCGCAATGGCATCGATAGGACCAAGGCTGTACTTTTTATAATAGTAATCAACCAGCTTAACAACCACCTCTGTATCTGTCTGACTGTAAAAAGTATAACCGTGCTTCAGCAGCTTCTCTTTCAATTCTGTGTAATTCTCAATGATACCGTTATGCACACCAACGACCTCAGACTCCACAGCACCGGAACCTGATTTACTGCAGTTACCAGAAACATGAGGATGTGCATTGATCTGGCTGGGCTCACCATGGGTAGCCCAGCGGGTATGTCCAATACCACAGGCTCCTTTTAACGCTTTGCCCGCATCTGTTTTCTCGACCAGATTCGTCAGACGGCCCTTTGCCTTCACGACCTCTGCCAGCGCCTCTCCATCACGGACAGCCAGTCCAGCTGAGTCATATCCTCTATATTCCAGTTTCGACAGACCGTCCAGCAGGATCGGTGCTGCCGGACGCTTTCCTGTAAAACCAACGATTCCACACATAGGTTTATCCCTCCCGTTATTTAAATCTCTCGTCTAATATACGTAAATGCCTCAAAACATGGCGTAGTGTAAAATAACAGATTTTCTGTTATGATATCTACATCATTTTTTGAGGCACTTACGTATACTTGCACATAATCCATCGATAGATTTGCGCATATCTGTTCTGCCACATTATCCGAATATTTGGATAAGCCACAAGCAAGGAATATGCGGGATACCCCTTCCGCAATACGCTTCATCATAGCTTTTTCATTGTCTGTAGAAGCTTCAGAAGTGTATCAGGCTGAAAACCCTCTGGAATATAAAATTTCATACTCTGAAAATAGATCATCAGACGGTTATTTGTGGACATAATCCTGTTCTGCGCATTATGAGAATAAGCAGTATTCGTTGAACACAGGATTTCACCAAAAGCTATAACAGCTTCCTGATTTGTTCTTGCCATATGTGCAGTCTCCTTCGATATACTTTTTACGAATAAAATATATCAGGAAAATCTCCGATGGTCACTACGCCATGTTTTGAGGCACTTACGGAATATCAATTAATGTAATTCCTGGTCACAGCAATGCAATGCCGCCGCAATCACTTGATCCATATCATAATACTTATACTCACCCAGACGGCCGCCAAAGATCACCTTCTCTTCCTTTTCTGTCAGTTCCTTATATTTTCCATAAAGAGCACTATTCTTCTCATCATTTACAGGATAATAAGGTTCATCTCCTGGCTTCCACTCAGAACTGAACTCACGGCTGATCACAGTCTTCGGAAGGTCATTACCCTCCTCATCCTTTCCAAACTCAAACCATTTATGTTCGATGATCCTGGTCCACGGAGTTTCACGGTCTGTATAATTCACAGCTGCATTTCCCTGGAAATTCGGCTTGTCCAAAGTCTCTATTTCAAAACGGACAGAACGATATTCCAGAGTACCCAGTGTATAACCAAAATACGCATCAATAGGGCCCGTATAAACCACCTTATCTGCAATGGCATCCAGCTCTTTTTTGTTCTCCAGATAATCTGTATTCAGGCGAACTTCAATTCCTTCCAGAAGATTTGCTACCAGTTTTGTATATCCGCCTACCGGGATTCCCTGATACAGTGCATTAAAATAATTGTTATCAAAAGTCAGACGCACCGGAAGACGCTTGATAATGAAAGAAGGAAGATCCTTGCAGTCACGGCCCCACTGTTTCTCTGTATAGCCTTTAATCAGCTTTTTATAAATATCACGTCCAACCAGAGAGATTGCCTGCTCCTCCAGATTCTCAGGTTCTATAATCCCAGCTTCTTTCCGCTGTTCTTCAATCTTCGCTACAGCTTCCTCCGGTGTTACCACACCCCACATTTTATTAAATGTATACATATTAAAAGGAAGACTGTATAACTCTCCTTTATAGTTTGCAACCGGACTGTTTGTAAAACGGTTGAACTCCGCAAACTGTGTGACATAATTCCATACTTTTTTATTATTTGTATGGAAAATATGTGCACCGTATTTATGTACATTGATTCCCTCGATTTTTTCTGTATAGACATTTCCTGCAATATTAGGCCGTTTGTCCACTACAAGAACTGTCTTTCCTGATCTTTTTGCTTCGTGAGCGAAAATCGCACCGTATAAGCCGGAACCCACTACCAAATAATCATACATTATCATTCACTCCTCATATTTTGTAATTTTAAAGCTAAAATCATCACGATCTCACCATTGACAACTGTAATAATAATCATTTTTGATTCTCAATACCTGAAATTTTGTTGTTTCTTAAAAATAGCATTTGGAATCATATTAATTAAAAAAGACAGAACTTGGAGAAAATCACAATAATCAAAACAACATCGGAATAATATATATTCCCAAGGCAACTATCGTTACTATTATAGTAATAATTTTCCAAATATTATATTCTCTATCCATTTTTTCTTTAGTTAAAACATCTGGTTCTTCAATATCACCAATTTCTTCCTCAATTGAAAGCATCTGATGTCCCTTATTATGTGTATATGCATAATAAAATACAATACATACTATTGTAATAATTCCTGCTGTAAGTAAGGCAACTTTATCAGCAAAGAGTAACATAAAGCAATATATTACAATAGTAACCAAACAACCTAATACGCCTAAAGGAGCTTTATATGGCCTTTTCATATCCGGATAACTTCTACGAAGTCCTATATAAGATAAACAGCCAATCATATAACATATAGCTAATGAAATCAATGAAACAGAAGCAATATAATTTATAGATCCTGTTGCGATCAAAATAAAGTTAATAAGCCCAACGCCTGTTATAGCCACATACGGCGTTTTAAACTTAGGGTGAATCTTGCTAAGAAACGACGGAAGGGCTCCATCTTCTGCCATTGTATAAATATATCTAGCTGGTGCCGCGATACCTGGATTAATTGTAGATAAATCTCCGCCAAATGCGATACCAATACATAAAAGTATAATTGGAAATCCGACTAGTCCAACAGCCTTTAATCCTTCAGCGTAAGGCGCATCTGCCACTGCCAAAACACCATAAAATTTCTTAGGAACAAGTCCAACAAGAAACCACTGGAATAATGCATTTAACGCAAATACTAAAAACACAGAGATCTTAAGAGCTCTGGGTAACGTATACTGCGGATATTTCGTCTCTGCTCCCATAGATACGCAAGTTTCAAATCCTGTATAGCACCACCATACAAGTCCAAAAATATACATCATCTCATTAAAAGGTGGTAGACTATTCATTGCAATACCGCCAAAATATTCTATATGTATTTTGGGAATCATATACAAAAACCAACAAACAGAACAGCCCCAGAAAAAAAACATAAATGCTATCTGCGCCTTCCCGGATTGTTCAATTCCTCGATAATTTAATATTAAAAAAACAGCTACAAGAGCAATTGCAATTACACGGGAATCCAGCCATGCAATGTTAAGATTAAATTGTTCCAATAGAATTTTAAAATAATTAGCAAATGCAAGTGTCTCTCCTGCACCAATTGCTACAACTGAAATGATATAATGCCATCCTGCCATATTGGCCCAAACCCTGTTTAATCCTCGTTTCGCGTAATTATATGTTCCTCCTGCACAGGGCAACGCAGCGGACATCTCTCCATAAATAAGACATGGCCAAATTGAAATCAGCAATGCTATAAATGTAAATCCTATAATCCACGATCCCACTAAGCCAATTTGTGCTGAGCCACAGGTAAACAATCCTACCCCTACTACAGTTCCTATCGTCATGCTGATAGATTCTTTTAATCCAAGTACTCGAACCAGTTTATTCTCCTTCATATATCATTCTCCTTCACAGTCTAAAATATGATCTGCATACTTTTCTGCCATATCCCGCCAATTAATAAGAGCGTCTCCCATAACTGCTCCACAGGATTCCCGATACAATGCCCATACGTACCAATAATAAGCAATAATAGCCGTATATGCCCAAAAATGATAATATCTCTTCTCAGTATAACTATCTTGTAAATATTCTTTTATAAAACGTTCTGCTTCATCGAAATCATACATTGCATCAACAATATAATATCCAACATCAATTCCTGGATCAGAATACCCTGAATATTCCCAGTCAATAAGTATTACATTACCGTCTGGCTTGATCATCCAGTTAGATTTATAGGTATCACCATGACAAAAACATTTTTCGACCCCATCACCAGCAGTCTTTTTATAAAGTAATTCAATCTTTCTTTTTAATTTCTCATTTTTTTCAAAACATTCCGGAGCTTTTTTTCGAAGTAGTTTTTCAATCTTCAAAGAATCTTTCCAAGGGTCCATCCCATAATCAACTTTAATACCCGAACCATGAAGTTTTCTGAGTACACTTATAATTTTTTTTGAATCTTTAAATGAATTGTAATCCGGTTCTCTGAATTCTGATATGAATACTGATATCTTCCATCCTTCATTAATGTCAGCATAAATGTAAGTAGGATCAATCCCTATTTCTTTTGCTTTAATCAGAGAGTTTTTTTCATTTTTACGACTAATAATGCTGTCTGTCCCATCCCCGGGATGACGATATATGTAATCCATACCATTAATTTCAAAAATAAATGATGTATTTGTCATTCCCTCATTTACATTACGAAAATTTACGATATCTTCTTCATCGCATCTGAAAATAAGTTTAATATTGTGGATAATTTCACTATGTGTATGTCCCTGATACTGGCTGTCAAACCTTCGCAAATCCTCGAAATAGTCAAATTCATAAATATTTCCTTCTTCATATTCTTTAAAATAGAATGATGGCAGATTATTCAGATTATCTTTAACCATCCATTCCCAAAAGCTCTGATTATACTTTCCGACAGTCCTGTCTGCTTCCATAAGTTTAATAAAAGCGTTCGAGAAATCCTCATTCCAAAACGAATGTCCAAATAATACTTTTCCTGAATCCCTGTACTTTTCCATCATAATGATTTTTCCATTTTCATCAGTATCAACATACATCTCATTCGTTTTTTTCTTAATACTTATCCCTGCGTTAAATGTCTGATACTCATATTGATTAAAAGGATTTTCAACAAAATAGCTATCACTTACACATATATACGTGTTTCTTAGTTTTTCTTTTGCCAGGTACAAACTCTCTATGTTATTCTTTATATTAAAAGACTCATTAATTATAAAATTTACTCCATATTTGTCTTCCAAATAATAAAACATTTCTTTTTTGTATCCAAGCACAATCGTGATGTTCTTTATTCCAGCATCCTGAAGTTGCTGAATCTGTCTTTCAATCAGCTTCTCTCCTTTTACTTCAAATAAACCCTTAGGTTGTTCCAACGATAAAGGAATAAAGCGGGTAGATGCCCCGGCTGCTAAAATCACCGCATTATTTACACGGTATGGTTCCAAAGCTTCAAGCCCAGTATCAGTGATTTTAGATCCATTTTTCGCTATCAGTCCCGCCTGTATCAAATAATTGAAAACCTCTTGTTTTTGTAATGACTTTTTAACATCTAAATCAGAAGAACAATTAATTCGTCCAACGTTACCATTATAAAAACTATTTAATATATTGAATTCATCTTTTTTCATTAACTCTTCTTCCTCTCATGCGTTATTTCGCAAAATATCCATCGCATAACTGATTTGAATATATTTTCTCTGCCGCTTTTATGCTCTTTGCTCAAATATAGTTTTTCGTTACCGCCTTCACTTGTTACGTTAAGTCTTACATAAAAGTCAGAAAAGAAATAATTTGCTGATGATATGTTTACAAAATCAAGAAGTAATATATCTTCACCCAATTTAATTATTTCCTCAGTTATATACTATTCTCAACAAGGTAAGAAACTGTAACATCTCTTTTATTTACATTTTCATAACTATTAGAGTGAATAAAAATCCACAAAATCTTGATATGTATTAATCCCGTAATCTTTGAAATTATATTCCTTTCTCTCACCTACAAGATCATGATACCATTGAAGGGTTTCCCTCATATTTGGCACATCAATATTTACATACTCTGCGATCTGTATTAAAATCACCAGCCCGTATGAAAAATCAGCGGTAAAATATCTTGAATTAAAATCAGGGATATATCCCCCTTCTACTTTTTTCGTTGGACTTGTCAGTCCCTTAAATCCGGTAATTCCCGATATCTTCTTTGTCATCGCTTCTGCAGTCGGGCTTTCATAATGAACACACAATGATTTTACATAGGATAAGTTAAACGGCAACGTCTTGCATAATTGCTGAACCTCTGTATCACAGGCGATAAGAAGCTCTGACGTTTCGTTATTCCAGTTTTCATAAAAAAGGGGAACTTTTTTGTAGACAACCCCTTCTTTCCAATCTCCGTACAAATTTCTGAGCCGCGTGGTATGAAGAATAGGGTTCGAAGGAGTAAGTGTAATATTTAAATAATTAGGAAGTGGCGTTGTTTTAACACCAATAATACTTTCAATTATCTTACAGCATTCTCCCGTCTCTTTATGTGGTATCGCAGCTACAAACATTTCATCTCTATATCCAATTGCCTTTACAGTATTTCCATATTCAATAAGGCGGGCAACACTTGGCACTCTTTGTACCCCGAAAACTGTAGCACCTTTTTTAATACATCCATAAAATGCACACTCTCCACCACCAGTGCCCGGAACAATACATATTTTCAGCCCTGGTTTAACAAAAGGCTCTATTTTCTGTGCATTCAGCCGCATTAGTGTAGCAGGCATGGTCACAAAGATCAGATCAGCATTGGAAAATGCTTCCTTCTCATCATCTGTTGCTTTCTCAATGATTCCACGATGAATAATTTCATTCTCTTCATTTACAACTGTTAAAAGTTTGTTTATTTTCTCCGGTTTTGAGCCGTAAACTACAACCTTGTGCCCATTTTCTGCACAATGAGCAGCAAATTGAGTCCCTATATTCCCTGCTCCTACTATCGTTATATTCATATCAATCATCCTTATCTATATGTTTCATCCAATTGAGCAAGTTCATAATAATTATCTATCTCCATAATATCCTGTTTATTGCATTGTCTTATCTCTACTTTATAATTTTCTTTTTTGAGAATTAATGGAACTTCCTCCCAGAAAACACCTTTATTGTCCTTATATATTTCAGCCCAGTCTGATCTCAATTTCTGACAATCTTCCTTTGTCCAGTAGGAAATACCGTAATAATTATAGCAATAGGTATTACCCTTTTGATATTCCGAAATATAGCCATCTTTAATCCTGAATGACCAATCATCTGTCTCCAGTGAATAGGAACCTAAAATATTAGATACATATTGATATTTTCTAATCACCTCTGGATTTGTAATATATAGATCCGCTTCACAAAGATAACCGTTATTAATCTCTTTCGAAGCTAAGATCACTGAAGATATATTATTTTCTTTATCATACCGGTCATTATCTATAAAACGCACAAATGGATATTTCTCAAGAATTTCATTAAACCGTTCCTTTTTATATCCCCTTATTATTACAATATCTTTAATACCAACATTCACCAGTGCATCTAGCAACGTGTCTATAATTCGTTTGCCATTAACCGTTACCATGGGCTTCGGTCTGTCAGCTGTAGCAGGCATCATTCTTGCTCCAAACCCCGCTGCCATAATCACCGCCTTTTTAACTCTATAGGGTTCAAGTGCTTCTATACCTTTTGAAGTTATAGAAAGCATCTGTTTTCCCTCAATATACCCAGAAATTTTAGCTTCTTGCAAACTTTTAGATACAGTATTCCCCGAAATCTGAATCGCATCTGATATTTCTCTGATTCCATATTCCTTTTTCCCATTTTTCTCAATGAAACATAAAACTTCAAACAAATATCTGTTCACTATCTCACCTTTTCTCTTTCTATCTATTTGTATATTCTGTATATGATTTATCTGTATCAAAGAAAACGTTTCCATGTAGCGAAGTACCTATAACAAATTTCATATAATCACCATATGTCCGCGATAAAATAGCATGATAATTAACTGGTACTGGTATTTTTAAGAATTCAAAATCCATCATTTCACATTTATCAAAATCCTCTTTATATCTGTAAAACTTTGTATTCAATGGAGATAATGATAAGGGACATTTTTTTTCACAGATTATTGAATCATAGCTTACTGCCGCTTCTTCCATTTTTTTATAATAATACAGAGAACTCTTGCTTTTTAGTTTATAAAGTGGATAATATAATGTCTTTATCAACTGTTTTATTTTATTATCTGATGATGCAAAATCACTCCAGACTAGGCTGGTTTTATAAGCTTTTTCCTTCAGCATGGCAACTTTTTTCCGAAGTGTTTTTTCTTCTTCTGCATCATCCGGGATATTATCAAATGGAAATATATCTACAAATATACCTTGATTAAACTTTATATTTTTTCTAGTATCATTTGCCAATATAGCTGCCGTATCAGTTCTTCTGATCTGAACATGTCCGCGCAAAGAACCTGGATCTGTATATTCGGTCTGAAAAAAATACGGATATTTAAATTCTTTCATTCCAACCTCGCACAGTTTATTATAATTTTCACGGTCCATTTCAAAATCAATATCATCATCCCATGGGATAAATCCTTTGTGCCGGACAGCTCCAAGGGTTGTTCCACCATCACTAAAAATCTTTATATTATATTTTTCACAGACTTCTATGATTTTCGCAGTAATATCTAATTCAACTGCCCAGACCTCTTTCATCTTTGATGTTACCGTATATCCACATCTGACTTCCTCATCTAAAAATCCATCTGGCAACTCTATATTTAAATCAACCATTTTAGTATTTATTCCTCCACTCTTCCGGACATAAAATATGCTGTAAAAATATTCTTCAAGTATTATTTCCTTCTTCTTATGATTTTCAAAGCATCATAAATAACATTATCTTTTAACACAATTAACATAATTCCATATAATGCCATGCCAAATATGACCTGACATACAGAAATGCTTATACTTCCCTGATAATTTCCACCTATAAACAATACTGCCCAAAACATCACAAAACCAGCAAGCAGTTTCTTCCAAAGAACATTCAAGATTTTTTTCCAATTTATAAATCCCTTGCTCATGTGAACATAAATAGCACTGATGACACACTCTGCCACAACACTTGCAAGCGTAGCACCATTTGCACCATATTTATAAATCAATGCCAGATTCAGCAAAAAATTGGTTACTGCTCCCGCAATAATTCCTTTGGAGCTTCTGGCACGCTGACCTGAAGGGGTTAAATATTGTGACCCCATAATATTGCTAATACAGATCACCAACGGTAATGGACTCATTAAATACAGAAGCGTAACTACCGGTTCATAACCATTTCCAAAAAACCATGGAACAAAATTCCTTGCAGCTCCCCAAATTCCAAACATAATTGGAACCGCAAGCGCAAAAATAAACTCGAAGCTTTTATTAATTTTATCCTTAATTTCTTCTGTCCGACCTTCGGCAAAAAGATACGATTGTCTGGAAACCATTACAGTATTCAAAGAAAAAAGCAGACTCTCTATCATACGGATAATTTTTGTCGCCTGCTCATAATAACCGTTTAATTCTTCAGACTTAGTAATTGCGCCAATCATTGTTTTATCTAACACAGTATAAACAGATGTAGCAACTGTAGGTATAAAGTATGCGAACGTCTGCTTTAAATGGATTTTGAATGGATGAAGCGTTTTAAACTCTACTTTCGCTAATAATTTAGGAAGATAAGTCCACATAGAAATATTACCGATCAATCCTGTAGCAGCCATAATGCCTACATACAAGAATATATCGGTTTCTTTTTTTACAAAAAGAAACAGTAATATAATTCCTGTGATTTTCACCAAAGTATTTCGAATAACAATATATTTAAATTTTTCAAATCCTCCAAAATACCAGGATATATCAAACGCAACCGCCAAAACAGATAAAGTCAGTACACTATAAATTGCTGTATACTGTGTTGAAATAAAAATCCATGCTATCCAAACTATTAATGATACTGCTGTAGTCGTAAGTGAAAGAATTTCAATTTCCCAAAACAACTTAGAAGATGTTTCTGGATCATCACGATGCATCGCTATTTCTCGCTGTCCATAAGAAGCTGTTCCTAAAGCTGCAAATAGTGTAAAATACGTCACAATTGAATTTGTGTAACTATAAATTCCAACTCCGTTTGAACCTAATACTCTGGAAATATATGGTGCAGTAATCAATGGAGTGATTAAAGAGAGCACTTGATATATCGTATTATATATATAATTTTTTTTAATGCTGGTTTGCACCATTTTCTTATGATTTGCCATATATTATGATTCCTTCATAAATTTCAATTTCTTAAAGATTAAAGTTTAGCTTTCAATCTGTGTTTTATAAAAACTAATTTCTAAATATTCTCAGTGTTATCAAAGTTTTATCTTGATCCGTCTTCGTTTTGTAACCACTCTATTTGGCATCCATCTTCTTTTTCCATCCGAAGTCTTATTGGACAACAATAATTTTATTCCTAAAATTAATAATGGATTCAATGCTGTATTAAACATAATATTATTAATTATTGAAAAAACACATATAGCAAAACACCAACTAATTAATTTAATATTATTCGTTTTCATAGCATAATGAGAAAGATAAGTATACAAAAACATTATTATTGCAAATAAAATCAATCCATATCCTATGAGCATATAAACATATCCACAATCTATATAAAAATAATGATTAACAAAATTTTGATCTATATATTCTTGGTTAGACTTTATTCTCTGTCCTATCAAATTTACTCCATATTGCTCAAAACCTTGCAGATTAAATTTCAACCTAGAATTAATCATTTCATTGAACGCAAATATAATTGCAGAACTCTTATATTTTAAAGATGCTAAAATTACTGATACTGCCGCAAGTGGATACATAAACGTAGCAATACAGGTCATAAACTTATGCTGCTTATTCACGTTTATGCTGCCTAATATCAAAACAGCCAACATGAAAATAATATATACATAGAATTCCAGACGTACTGTGCATACTTTATATACCAAGATATGTACAGGTAAACTTAAAATCAAGAACAATCGTTCCATCTTTTTAGACCGAATAAGCCAATAAATTGCAAAAGTTTCCATTAAAATAACACATGGAACATTTGAATAATATGCAAATCCCAAACAATGTGCTTTCATATTTTCATGATAATAAATATCATCCGGTATGAATCCCAACAAAGCTGGTACAATAACTATGCATAAAAAGATAGCATTATTTATTACACTACTCTTTATAATTTTACGTACATCAATATGAAGAGATGTAACAATTGATATTCCATATAATGCAAAAGTAATATCGTGCATGATAATTGCTGATATAAGTATTACAATTCCAAATAAAAAAACACTCACAAAATCAAAGATTTTATATTTATCGATGCAGAAAGACCATAAAAATATAGTAGCCGATAAGTACTGTACCACTTCACATATTTGAAATCTATTAACTCCAAACAGATATGAATTTCCAATTACCACTGCTGATAATCCCATGAGAAAATATCCTACTAAATATAAAGTTTCTTTATTAATCTTTATTAATTTCTTCATATCATCCTACTCTGATTTACCTTTTTCCAATAACTCTGATTAAAAAGAATCGACTACTTAAGCATTCCAATCTTCTTAAACAAAATTGTAGTTGGTACAAATAAACTATAGCCAGTTTTTCTGTTAATTTTAATAAATTCCATAATTTTGCCTTTAGGTCCGTTATACAACTCTTTATTCCGTTTTTTTAACCATTCATCAAATCTTTTAATTTCATTTATAGCTTCTTTAGGAGACATATGTAGATAAATTACATACTGATTATAAATCGCATATTTAATTCTCAATATAACAATTTCTCTCACCTTGATATTCAAATCATCCTCATGTTTTTTATAAAATGAAACCAGTCGTTTAGTTACTTTTAGATGCTGATCTCGGCGTTTAATCATATTTTCCATATTCATACTCTGTGTCTGAGAACCAAGTAAATACTGATAAACAGGATAATCTAAACATGCAAAAGAATTTATATACAAAAGTGGAAATATACAATATTCCATATCTACATAAAAACAATTTTCATCAATAATTGCCCCCATTTTCTGGATTACTTCTCTACGAAATGTAAGCGAATGCATGTATAATATAACTTTGTCCAATTCCTCCAATCCATGAACTTCTTCATAACTAACCTCATTATCCCAAGGATTCATCTGCCTTTTTTTTGTTCTGGTATTATATTCAATCTCATCATAAGGATTTAATACCATGTCTGTATCTGTTTTCTCTAAAAATGCTACAAGTCTATTCAAATTTTCACTATTTACCCAATCATCAGCATCTAAAATTTTATAATACTTTCCGCAAGCATATTTAATACTAGTATTGATTGTTGAACCATGTCCTCCATTTTTTTTATTTACCA
Source organism: Blautia sp. RTP21359st1_E11_RTP21359_211015 (assembly GCF_040910705.1). Classification (NCBI taxonomy): domain Bacteria; kingdom Bacillati; phylum Bacillota; class Clostridia; order Lachnospirales; family Lachnospiraceae; genus Blautia; species Blautia sp. RTP21359st1_E11_RTP21359_211015. Next base: position 15,067 of record NZ_JBDGAB010000013.1, on the reverse strand, counting down.
ATCGAATGGAATCTCTGTATCTTTCAACGTATTTTTGGACAACCTCTGCCGTATGATCTTTTGAACCATCATTTACCACAATAATATCCAATTTTTCAAGTACATTGGAGCGAATTAACGAATCCAAACAATTTACAATATCTTTTTCTGCATTATATGCAGCAATACTTAAAGATAATATTTTTTCCATGTTGTAAACTCCTGTATCTATTGGCGACTTTTATCCGTCATATTTTTCATATTTAAAAGCAAAACAATTATCACATTCAAATTATATTTCAATAGTTTCAACAAGATATAGTGATCCTTCTGTAATTTATCTTTCACTTTATCTAAATACTTTGTATTTTCCTGCAGCATCCTATCTTCACGAATTTTTCCCAAGTATTCTATATGTTCTCTCATAAATTTCCAGTGATTATAGCGCGACTGTGTAATTGCCCGCCCAGCCGTTTGCAATACTTTTATAGCAAACAATTCATCAAAGTTTGGAACTTCCCACTTTTCACTCTGTTTTTCAATTTCTTCAAAGATTTTCTTAAATGTAAAATAATAATTTTCATCAAACTTACCCGTCATTCCTGATCCACATCGATAATTATAGATAGTCTCATTTAGATATACAAAAGTCTTTGCATTACTAAAAAATTCAATTGACTGCAATGTATCTTCTCCTGTGCTGATTCGTCCAAATTGCTGATATTTTTTCTCCGCATCTATGCAGTCTCGTTTAATCATTTTTCCACACACACTCACAATACTATGGTAGCAGAGAAATTCTTTTAAAACGTCTTTTTTCTCTACAATACAATCCTTATTACTAGTAAAAATATCTTTAAATGCAATTGTTTTATTTTTTCCATCATAAATATTGTGATTATAAATGACGATATCAGGATATTTATATTTTTTTACAATCTTCTTCAACTTTACAAGTGCTTCATCCTCAAGCAAATCATCTGAATCACAATTTATAACATAATCACCTTTCGCCTGCTTAAATCCAAAACGTCGTGTCCATAAAAGGCCATGATTTGTGTTGTGATATACCATTATAAAGTTTGGATGTCTTCTCTGATATTCATCACAAATCAATCCGCTTCTATCTGTAGACCCATCATCCACTAAAATTATTTCATAGTTTTTTTCATTATCGATTTGATAAATTATCGATTCCAGGCAATCTTCAATATATTTTTCAACGTTATATACTGGTACAACAATACTAAACAACATAATTTCCCTCACAATTTATTAAGAAGAACCTTGATATCGTATGTCAGATTCAACCCTTTATTATAAAAATTTATATATTTCTTATTCAACAAACTTTTCTTAGCTTTGAATGATTTTTTGTATCCACATACTTGCTTTGCCAATGTCGCATATTCAGGTACCATTATATTTCCATAGCCTTTTAGAAGTTCTTGCATCTGCGCTTCAACATTGTATTCGTTCAAATATTGATTCACCTGTTTAAAATACGCAGGTAAACTTCTTCCCAAACCAACTGTATTTCCTCCATGCTGTCGGTAGCTCATATGCGGTTTCGTATCAACAAATACTTTTCCTTTCAAGCAAAGACACACTTTAAGAATCCATGTATCATGCATTAGCATATACTGTGGCTCATACTGAATTACTGCATTCAATAATTCTCTATTAAAAACACCTGTACATCCTGCAAAATCAGATAAAATAAATCTGGTTATCAATGTTCTTTTATCATTCAATTCATGATTTGATAAGAAATTTAAGTTTCTATCAACCAATCGTTGTCCACAATAATATAATGCCGGAATTCCTCTATTTACTGGTTTCAACGATTGCACTGCAATATATAATTTATCCGTATCCCAAACATCATCTTGATCAGAAAAAGCAATATAATCCCACTCTAATTTTGCAGATTTTTTCATCAAATCAAAATAACCTTTTTGAACATTTAAATGCTCTCCTGTATACCAATTCAACTTATTGTTTTTTGAATAGCACTCAAGAATTTCTTTTGTTTTATCGTTCGAACCATCATCCCTTACAAGAATATCGACTTGAATATTTTTCTGTCGTAAAATGCTATCTAGTTGCTCCTGTAAATACTTTTCTCCATTATATGTTGCCATTATTACTAATACTTTAGCTATCATCTCATCTTCCATACATTTCACCTACCAGCTTTTCCAGTTCCTCGTTGAACTTCGCGTTATTGCTGATCATGCCATGACCCATCCCAGCAACAATCTTGTCGTAGTTTGTTATAATATCCCCTAGCGTTTCAATATCTTCTACATCAATAATCGTACCCATACGTTTTGACACATTTCGCGCAAACTCCATTTGGTGATCATTGACATGCTCGTTAAACTGATGCTGCCGTGGCACGACAATCGGCGTCTTGCCAATCTGCAGTGGCATAATAAAACTCGCTGGTCCTCCGTGGGTAATCACAATACGAGCATCTGCCACATTTTTGACCATCTGCTGATAGGGGAGTAATTTACTCCACTGGCAATATTGAGGCCTGTATGTACTAAATCCCGTTTGAATAATCACATCATCCTGAATCGTTCCATCTTTTTTTAATTCGTCTATTTTTTGGAGCAACCGATTAAATGGTTGTTCATGCGTTCCTACCGTCACAAAAATCATCGTTTTCGTCCCCTACCTAAAATATGCTGCCCAGGTTAATTGCTTTCGGATAAACCTTTTTCTGTTCTTCCCACTGCACAATAAACTTATCTACAATGGGATAGACCATCTTACCGGTCATTGTCGGCTTGTCAATACGATCAAACACCTCAATGTAAACCAGTTTTGCGCCCATCTTCTTTCCAAGATAAAAGAACGGAACAGCCACAGCTGCGCCACACGAAATGATTAGATCTGGTTTTTCTTTATGAAGTACTTTCCATGCAATTTTTGTATTTTTAATAAGTGCTCTTAGACTACGATTGGTTGGATAATAGCAAGGATACATTTTTTCTCCTTCTAAGAGGCTTCTCGCATCTTCTTTATCAAATGTTACCCAAAAATGCTCTTTATCTTTCCAAAAAGGTTTTAACATATAAAGATGGGTTAAATGACCACCTGATGAACCTACTAAACATACTTTCATGTTCTCTAGCTCCTTTATCCCTCAAAATATTTATGTATACATCGGAATGAGATTTTTTAGTATTACCTCTTTTTCATAACTCTCTTCTCAGCATTTATATAAGAAATATCTCTCTCATTTGCAGGCTTTTTAGATATATAAGTTCAACAAACCCGTATGTTATACGCATAAATATATTTTTAACTACTCTTAATTCTTATAACTTCGAATACACCCCCATCCTTCGGATCACTCCAAACCGGTGGTTCTTCGGCGACGCCTGCGTTGGGCCGCCTGGCGGTATTCAACCGGAAAGGAGGCGTCACTGGCGCTTCCTCTCTTGCTGATTGCTCAGCATTTATATATAAGAGGCATTCCTGCCGCTTATTAACTTGGTTTGTTGTTTTTCCGGAAGCTTTCCTGGCATTTGCGGCCCAGATTTCGGGCGCCGTTCAGGAAGCGGTTGACCTGATGGCCGTTCTGGCAGATGAATATGCTGCCCTGTTTTTTTCCGGTGGCTCCGCAGATGGAACATTGCTTTTCTGTTCCGTCGGCGCGCAGCTCAAGTACCAGGATTCCTTCTGCCCAGGCTTTGTATTTCAGATAATTCCGGATGCGGATACTTAAGTGAAGGGGCGAATAGTTGCCACTCCTGTACATGGATATCCTGGAAAAATCTTCATCATACTCCGGCAGTACCAGTATCCCGGTGTGTTTTTCTTTGCAGAAATCTATGATCTCCTTGCTGACCTGATGTGCATAATGTTCATTCAGGTGCTTGAGATGCATGTAATATTTCCTGTTTGGCTGACTGACGTTGTCTTTATCGGTAAATGCCCTGGATGCTTCTACTTTTTTCAACAAAGCTCTGCAATGATGTCGGTATGCATTTCCGCCTCTGCAGTTTTTTACAGCCAGCTGCCTGGATCCTTCATCCAGAACTGTGCATACTGCAAAGCTGTCCGTATTGGTAAAGCGGACGCTGCATACTCTGGCGCCTTCCTGCATTCGTTCCTTTGCTGTCCGGGCATCGGAGTTTTCCTGCTTGACAGGGACATGGAACATGAGCCATTTTTCCTCATGGACCAGTGTCGGTGAAAGGATCGCTGCTTCCTTGGGGAAAGGGCGTCCTGTAAGTCCGCAGGGTACCCAGATCCATTTCTTTCCGTTCCAGAGCTTCAGCACTACGGAGGTGTCTGTCAGGTCTCTGTACATTCCCTTGAAAAAGGTGATGTTAGCATCGATCTTTTCGGGGAAGCTTTCTGCGCTTGCTGCGGTCTTTACTGCCATTGCAGCTTTGTTCATGGCAGATCTCCGAAAGTAAACGGGGAGCTTTCCGCCTGGCGGGATGTACTTTGGTTCTCTTCCGTCTCTTCCGGGAACAGTGAGTTTTTCCAGATGTCCCTGGATGGTCAGCAGATTTTCGGCCCAGAGCTCTTCTCTTTCTTTCAGGAGTTCATAGTAAAAGGCTACGGCTTCCCGATACAGGGCTTCTGTTGTTTCGATCATCTGCTTTTCCGGACAAAAGAGCCGCATTTTCCATGTTTTGATACTGTATCCTGTTTTCATGGCATCTCTTTCTGCTGTCAGGTATCGCTTAATATCTTCATTAGCGAAAAAGAGCTTGAAACACTGTTAAATGCTGCTTTTTTCGGCACAGTTGACCACGATTTTGACCACTAATAATTGAAAAGAAAAAAGAAAAAAGCTTGAAAAGTATTGATTTTACGCGGATTTACGCAAGAAAAAAGTGACCACTTTTTGTGACCACTAATGTTAGATTTCGATGATTATCAGACTGTTTATTCACTTTTTGATAGAAAATGACTGCATATGATGCTTAAAAAACGACATTATTAGCATGTTTCATATCTTTGGCACGCCTTGACAAAGGAAAATATCAATGGTATCCTTATATATGGCTGTAAAATATATCTTTTTTGGTCTGTGACTAATGAAGATAAATAAGCGACACATTTCCCATAATCCACGAGCTGTCCAAGGATGTTTCCTCTTGTACCAGCTCTTTTTTTATGCCTAATCGACATTTTCCTCCCCAAATGCTATACTATACCCGCAGGCCGCCTGATCTGGCTTTTGGCCTGCTAAATTTCAGAAAAGGATTTTTTCTATGGAGAGAATTATTACCTATACGATCTTAACCGGGGAGTCCGGGGAAAATATTCTTGGGTTTCTTCGGAAAAAGGGTTTTTCCAAACATATATTGACTACTATGAAGCGGGCGGAGCAGGCGATCCTGCTGAACGGGCAGCCGGCTTTTGGCAGAACGGTCCTGAGGGAGGGGGATGTTCTTCGGATCCTTGTTCCGGAGGAAGCCGGGGAGGGATCGGAGTCTTCTATCCTTCCGGTACCGCTGCCTCTTGATATCCTGTATGAGGATGAGGATATCCTTGTGCTAAACAAGCCTGCTGATATGCCTGTGCATCCCTCTGCCGGGAACTACGAGAATACGCTTGCCAACGGTGTTGCCTGGTATTATAAGCAGCAGGGGAAGGCTTTTGTCTACCGTTGCATCAACCGGCTGGACAGGGATACCACCGGGGTGCTGGTGCTTGCCAAGAACCCTCTGAGCGGGGCTCTTCTCTCTGCCCAGATGAAGCAGCGTCAGATCCGACGTACCTATCTTGCACTTACTGACGGGATCCCACCGGAAAGGGGTACGATCTCCGCCCCTGTTGCCAGAATGGATGCTTCTGTGATCACAAGGGAGGTTAATTTTGAGCGTGGGGAGGCTGCCGTGACTCATTATGAGCGTCTTGCAGTCAGCAACGGATATGCTCTTGTGGAGCTGCATCTGGATACGGGGCGGACTCATCAGATCCGGGTGCATATGAAATATATCGGCTGTCCGCTGCCGGGGGATTTTCTGTATCATCCGGTTTTTGACCGGATCGGACGCCAGGCCCTGCATTCCTTCCAGCTGGAATTTGCTCACCCCATCACCGAGGAGCCTATGTGTTTCCTGGCACCTGTGCCTGAGGATTTCCGCAGAGCATTTCTACAATAAAAAAATCAGCTGTCCGGTAGGTGTTTCCTGCACCGGCAGCTGATTTTTTTGTTTTTATTTATTTTTTTTGTAGATCACAAGGAGTCCTTTGAGCAGAAGGTCCTCATCCAGAATGATTTCTTTCTTACAATGAGAAATGATCTTTTTTGCAAGACCGCCTGTTGCGATCACGGTTGTTTTCTCACCAAGCTCTTCTTCCACCCGGTCTATGATCCCGTCGATGGCTGCTGCGTTGCTGTAGAGCACGCCGCTTTTCATGCATTCGATGGTATTGCGCCCGATCACATGCTTCGGGGCATCGATGCTGATCCCGCTGAGCTGGGATGCTCTGGCTGTCAGTGCATCCAGGGATATTCCGATGCCAGGAAGGATCATTCCGCCAATGTATTGCTTTTTGCTGTTGACAACCGAAACTGTAGTGGCGGTTCCCATATCGATCACAATAAACGGAACCGGATATTCATTTAATCCTGCCACAGCGTCTGCCACAAGATCCGCGCCCAGCTGTCCGGGGTTGTCCATCATGATGTTCAGACCTGTTTTTACTCCTGGTCCCAGGACCATGACTTCTTTTTTGAGGATCTTTTCTGCTGCCAGCCTGGCAATGTTGGTGATCTGCGGGACTACAGATGAAATGATACAGCCTTCTATGTCTGCCTTTTTGATGTGGTAGATTTCCAGTAAGGTTTTCAGGTCTACGGCATATTCCAGTTCTGTTTTTGTTCTTACGGTAGCAAGTCTCTCGATGAAGTATGTTTTTTGATCATCGATGCAGCCCACGACTATGTTGGTATTTCCAATATCAATTGCTAATATCATAATTTTATTTTCCCCGTCTTTATGCTTTTGTCTTCTTACAACTGATCTGTGCAGATGGGATCAGATGTGCCTTGGAAAGTGCAGCTCCCACTGCTCCTGTGATCACTGTGGAGGAAATCATTTCGCATACTGCGTTGATCCCTACCATAAGACAGCAGCCGATGATGATGTTATGACCGCCCATCAGATTTTTTACATAATCGGTATTTCCGAACAGTCCTACAAGTGCTGCCATGAAGAACAGTGTATTCAGGAATGCGGAAAAGAATCCGGTTACTGCACATGCCACATAGGTATTGCTGACCTTTCGCATGCCTTTAAAAATATATCCGAGGCAGATACCGTCCAGAAGACGTGGGATGAAGCGCTGGATAAAGGCAAATACCGGATTGATACCGAAAAGCACAACTCCCATTGCACTGGAGCCGCCTACTCCGATGCACTGGAGAAAGCTGGTCAGGCCGAAGATCGCACCTGCCACGGCTCCTCCTACAGGTCCAAGGACGACTGCACTGATGGCTACCGGGATCACGTTAAAGGAAATGGCCAGTGGCCCGATGTTCAGATATCCCAGTGGTGTGTAGGCCATCAGCAGAAGGATCGCTGCCATCAGGCCGAGTAATGTAAGCTGCGCTGTTGTAAATCTGTTGTTTTTCATTTCTTCTCCTCCTTGTTACCGTTCCGCTCTGTGAATATTTCCGGAAATACAGCATTTCCCGGCGTTTTCTGCGGATACAATACGGTGATGGAAAGCGGTGATCTTTTTGTTCCGCTTTTCGTTGTTAAAACCGGCTCTCTGACCGGCTCTGTAGCTATGCTTCTGCCTTTGTGGTAAGCAGAAGGATCTTATCCAGGATCTTTAACGCTGCATCCTCCTTGCTCATAAGCGGGAGTGACACTTCTTCGTCCTGTGTGATCAGAGTCAGGACATTGGTATCTCCCTGGAATCCGGCGCCTTCTACCTTCAGGTTGTTGGCTGCCACCATATCCAGGTTTTTCTTCTCAAGCTTGGCTCTGGAATTGCGGAGCATGTCTCTGGTCTCCATGGAAAATCCGCAGAGGAACTGGCCCTGCTTTTTGTGCTGGCCCAGATATTTCAGAATGTCGTCTGTCCTCTCGAGCTCTATGGAAGCCTGATCGTCTTTTTTCTTAACCTTGTCTTCGCTGACCTGCTTCGGACGGTAGTCTGCCACTGCGGCAGCCTTGATGATGATGTCCTGTTCATCACTTAAGCCGGTGACTGCCTCGAACATATCTCTGGCAGATGTCACAGGTACGACCTTCACAAAAAGGGGCGGCTCAATGGCAGTAGGTCCGCTTACCAGCGTAACCTCCGCTCCTCTGAGCATGGCCATTTTTGCAATGGCGTATCCCATCTTTCCGGATGAATGGTTGGTGAGACAGCGGACCGGGTCGATGGCCTCCTGGGTAGGTCCGGCCGTTACCAGGAGCTTTTTGCCGGCAAGGTCTTTCTGGAAGGCGGCTTCCTTCAGGATATATTCCAGAAGGGTTTCCGGCTCCGGCATTTTTCCGGCTCCGGTGTCTCCGCATGCCAGGTAGCCGCTGGCCGGTGTGATCACCTCATATCCGTAGTTTTTCAGCTTCCGGATATTGTCCTGTACCACGGGATTCTCATACATGGCAGTATTCATGGCCGGTGAAAGAATTTTCTGACATCTGCAGGCCATTACCGTAGTGGTGAGCATATCATCCGCAAGGCCATTAGCCAGCTTTCCGATCACGTTTGCACTGGCTGGTGCGATCATCACAACATCTGCCTTCTTGGCAATGGATACGTGCTCTACCTGGAACTGAAAGTTCCGGTCAAAGGTATCCACCAGGCATTTATTCCCGGTCAGTGTTTCAAATGTGATCGGATTGATAAAGTTCGTTGCATTCTCTGTCATCAGTACATGAACATCTGCATGAAGCTTATGTAATGCACTTGCCAGATATGCGATCTTGTACGCAGCAATACTTCCTGTGATGCCAAGAAGCACTGTTTTCCCTTTCAGCATCCTTCTCCCTCCTGTCAGTCAACCATACGGATACTCTCGATCACCGGCTGCTGATCCTTTGCAATAGTTCCGTTGCCGTCTGTCGGTTTGGCATCCTTGCAGATCTGATCTACAATGTCCATCCCGGAGGTCACGTGTCCGAATGCAGCATAGTCGCCATCCAGATGTGTGGAATCGGACTGTACGATAAAGAACTGAGAGCTTGCGCTGTCCGGATCTGTGCTGCGGGCCATGGAAATGGTTCCTCTTACATGAGAAATATCGTTTTTCACTCCATTGCTGGAAAATTCGCCCTTGATGGTATCCTCTGCTCCGCCGGTTCCGTCTCCGTTTGGATCTCCGCCCTGGATCATAAATCCGTCAATGATCCGGTGGAAGGTCAGACCGTCATAAAAATTGTCCTGTACCAGCTTTACAAAATTTGTGACTGTGATGGGTGCGGTGTCTGCATCCAGCTCTACATCGATCTCGCCATAATCCTTTACGGTGATGGCAGCATGATGGGTTCCTGTCAGCTGCTGGCTGGTATCGATCACAGTTGTTCCTGCCATTTGTGCATCCTCGGAACCATCGGAAAATTCTCCGTCTGCGCTGTCTGTATCCTCTGTACTGTCTGCGGAGTTGTCTGCAGAAGCTTCGGTTTCATGTGAGGTGTCCTCTGCATCACCGGAAGTCTCCTGATCATCGGCGCTTTCTTCATGGTCTGAAAAGCCTGCCGCCTCAGCCTCCTCTTCGGATACTGCATTGGCTGCTGTCTCTTCATCTACGCCTGTCTGTCCTTCTGAGGTTTCTTCCTCCAGAGATTCTTCCTTCTGGTCTGCTTTGTCAGAAGTACTGTCTGTGCTTCCGCACCCGGAAAGCATTCCTGCGGTAAGAGCTGTCGCAAATAATACGGCTAAAACCTTACGTTTCATATTTATAAGTCCTCCTTATCAGATCCCGAAAACGCCTGTTCCGGCATTTTCAGGTGAGCTTTTCACTCTCCCCCTGTAAGCTTTTCTCAGTTTAACATCATCTTTTCATAAAGTCAACTTTGCACGGAACCAGGTGCAGGATTCCCTTTGTTTTGCCTTGTATCTCTTCCGGTTCTCTGCTAAAATCATGTATGGAGCTTATTATGGGCTCCGTACATATAAGAAAGTGAGGAATCAACATGGAAAAGATCACAAGTTTTACCATTGACCATATCAAGCTTCAGCCTGGCGTATACGTTTCACGTAAGGATCCGGTTGGAGATCAGGTGATCACTACCTTCGATATCCGTATGACTTCTCCCAATGAGGAGCCTGTTATGAACACAGCCGAGCTTCACACCATGGAGCATCTGGCAGCTACCTTCCTGCGGAACCATAAGGAGTTTGGCCCGAAGGTCATTTACTGGGGTCCTATGGGCTGCCGTACCGGAAATTATCTTCTTCTTAACGGGGATTATGAATCCAGAGATATCGTTCCGCTGATGATCGAGATGTTTGAATTTATCCGCGATTTTGAGGGTGAGATCCCGGGAGCTTCTCCCAAGGACTGCGGAAATTATCTGGATATGAACCTTGGCATGGCAAAATATCTGGCAAAGAAATTCCTGAACGAGGTTCTCTACGATATCAAACCGGACCGTCTTGTTTATCCAGAATGATCTGCGGGTACGATCCGCTGGTATGATCCTTGTGTTCTGAACGGACTATATGCCGAAACAAAAAAACAGGCTGCCTGTATCGATGTATTTCATCGGATACAGCTGCCTGTTTTTTATTATATCAAGGAGATATCTGCAATTGAAGCAGGATCAGGATTTCCCTGATCTGGTCAAAGCCTGTAGTCTGTGCTCTACTGTGCTGCTTCTGCGGTAGTATCTTCTGCGGTAGTATCTGCCGCCACTGCTCCTACCGGCGGTGTTGTGCTGACATAGTCACCGGATGCGTAGCAGGTCTGTCCATTATAATCCACACGGATCCATCCATTGTCACAGACACCGGTACACTTCAGGGATTCTCCGGAAAGGACACCTGCCACAAACTCTGCCTCTGCATTGGCGTCAGAACGTAAATTCACACCCTCCACTGCATAGTAGGTGGCATCCTGAGCCTGTACGTTGATGCCGCTTGGGGTCTGCTCCGTAGCTGCTGTCTGTGCTGAGGGATCTGCTGCCCCGGCTGTGGTGGAATCTGCCGCTGCTGCTCCGTCTGCTGTGGAATCTGCTGCTGCCTCCGGTGTAGGTGTTGCAGTTGCCTTCGGCTTCTCTGTGGGCTCCGGCGTCGGTGTGGAATCTACTACTGTTACCACTGCATCGGTTCCTTCCTCATATCCACAGCCCTGTGCAAGGAAAGCCGCGCCTATTATCAAAGCCATAATACATTTTTTCTTCATTTTATCTGATTCCTCCTTATACGCCGGTAAAAAATTCTCTGCGTCCAATATACACGATTCTGCAATATTATGCAAGTCCTGGCCGGTTCTTTCACATATTTACCGGCTCAAAAAGCACCCGGACAGTTCCGCCGCAGATCATCCCCAGATCTCCTGCCCCCTGTCCCAGCTCGTAAACCTTTGTTTCCGTATTTCGGATATTTACTGCGTGTTTTCCGGCTTCAAACTCCACTTTCCCGCCGCCGATGCTTCCTGCCGTGCTTCCGTCCCGGAATACGAACATCTTGCTCCCGGTTCCTCTTGGTGAGGAGCCCTTCTTCTCGATGATCGTAACCATGGTTCCCGGTGTCCTGCGGCGTACTGCTGCCTCCACCTCCTCATCACAGTAGGTGCGGAAATGCCGGTTCTTTTCCTGCACGATCTCTGCCATGATGCTCACGGCGATCTCCGCCGGCATCTGTCCTCCGATGGGAAGTCCGATGGGGGCATGGATCTGATCCAGCTGTTCCTCCGTAAAGCCCTCTTTCAGGAGCTTTTCCCTGGTGATCCGCACCTTTGTCCTGCTTCCGATCATTCCGAAATATGCAAAGGGTCTCTTAAGGATCGCTCTTGCACAGGCGGAATCTCCCAGATGGCCTCGTGTCACCACTACATAGTAGGCATTTTCATAGGGAGGGATCCTGTCGGACAGGGTATCAAACTCTCCAAAGATCCTCTCATCTGCCATGGGAAATCTTTCATCCGTCACAAATTCCTCCCGATCATCCATGACTGTTACATGAAAGCCCAGCATCCTGCCGATCTCTGCTACCGGAAGAGAAACATGGCCGCCACCCAGTATGATCAGCCTGGGATTCTTCTCGTAGGTTTCCACAAATATCTCCCGGTCTCCGTTTTTCACAACGCCGGTTTCCACAGCTGCTTCCACGGAAGCCTTCAGGAATTCTTCTGCTTCTTTATTTCTTTCTGCTCTCTTCGGATAAAAAAAGCTGCTTTCTTCCAAAAGATATTTCAGCCCGGCATCCTTTCCGTTCAGAAGGATCCCTGTTTTTACACGCCCTCTTTTTTCTACCACATCATATATTGTCTGATACATTCTTTGTGTCCTTTCTGTCCGTCTTTCGCTGTTTATTCCGCGGCAAGCTCCTTTACCGCCCCGGCAGCAGTGTCCACCTCTTCTTCCGTATTAAAATAAGAAAAGCTGAAGCGGACGGCTCCTGTTTTTTCGGTTCCCAGTGCTTTGTGCATCAGCGGTGCACAGTGGCCGCCGGCTCTTACACTGATCCCGTACTCTTCATCAAGGACCATGGCCACCTCTGCCGAATCCATCTCTGCAATATTCAGAGTCACCACAGGGGAGCGTTCTTCCCTGGAAAAATCCCCGTACAGGGTGACTCCCGGAATTTCCTTTACCTGGTCATAAAAACGCCACATCAGCTGCTGCTCTCTTTTTCGGATCTGTTCTGTTCCAATTTCGGTAATCCAGCTGATGGCTGCGCCAAGACCTGCGATCCCGTGGCTGTTCAGGGTGCCTGCCTCCAGTGTCTCCGGCATATCCTGCGGATGCTCTCTCTGAAAGGTGAGGACGCCGCTTCCGCCTACCTTCAGAGGCTCCACAGATACCCCCGGCCGAACGCAGATGGCGCCTGTGCCCTGGGGTCCCATAAGGCCCTTATGTCCGGAAAAGCAAAGAATATCTATATGATCTTTTTTCATGGAAATCGGAAATACTCCTGCTGTCTGGGCAGCATCCACAATAAAAAGCTTCTGGTGCTTCTGTGCGATCTCACCGATGGCGTGGATATCATTGAGATTTCCTGTCAGATTGGAGGCGTGGGTACAGACGATCACCTTCGTCTCCGGACGGATGGCTGCTTCAAGCTCCGTAAGGGAGATCCGTCCCTTGCGGTCTGCCGGCAGGATCGTAAGCTTCATGCCTTTTTTTTCCAGGCGGTACAGCGGACGGAGCACACTGTTGTGATCCATCTCCGTACAGATCGCATGGATAGTTCCCTCCTCTGGATGAAGTGTTCCCTGCAGGGCGATATTGAGCGCTTCCGTGTCATTGGATGTAAAAGCCACACATTCCGGTCCCCATACGTCAAACATCTCTGCGATCTGGCATCTTGTATTAAAAATAAGCCTTGAGGCTGCCATTGCTTCGCCGCTGCTGCCCCTTCCGCTGTTTCCTGCATGCTGCATGGCTTCCACCACAGCACGCGGCACACAGTCCGGCTTGTGAAAGCTTGTAGCCGCGTTATCCAGATAAATCATTTGACCCTCCTTGTGATTTTTATCAAATACCTTTATAATAAACTCTGGCTTTATTTTATACTATCCGAGGAGGTTTTCCAATGAAAAAAACATCTTTTTTCAACAGTCTGCCATTTAAGCTGCTGGTCGCTGTAATCCTGGGGATCATAGCCGGGCTTATCCTGAACCGGTACAGCACCAACGGAATCTCCATGGCAGTTCTTAATATCACAGTTACTATCAAGTACATTCTGGGCCAGATCATTACCTTCTGCGTGCCGCTGATCGTGCTGGGATTTATCGCTCCGTCCATTACCAGGCTTGGCAAAAATGCTTCGCTGATGCTGGGTGTTGCGGTTGTCCTCGCTTACGGCTCCTCTGTTGGCGCAGCGCTTTTTTCCACAGCCTCTGGCTTTCTCATCATTCCACATCTGTCCATCCATTCCTATGCTGCAGGACTGAAGCGGCTGCCGGAGGTGATCTTTGAGCTGGAGATCCCACAGATCATGTCCGTTATGAGTGCTCTTGTTTTTGCAATGATGCTGGGACTTGCCGCCACTTGGACAAAGGCAAAGCTGATCACTGGGCTCCTGGATGAATTTCAGAAAATCGTTCTTTCTCTGGTGGCTCGGATCATCATCCCCATTCTTCCGTTATTTATCGGCACTACCTTCTGCGGCCTTGCCTACGAAGGAACCATCACCAGACAGCTGCCTGTTTTTCTGAAGATCATCGTACTGGTGCTTGCCGGGCATTTTATCTGGATGGCTCTTCTTTACATCCTTGCAGGAATCTATTCCGGAGAAAATCCTCTGGAGGTTGTCCGCCATTATGGTCCTGCCTATCTGACTGCCGTAGGGACCATGTCCTCTGCAGCCACCCTGGCCGTTGCACTGCAGTGTGCCTCCAAAGCAAAACCTCTCCGCAAGGATCTGGTCAGCTTCGGGATTCCTCTGTTTGCAAACATCCATCTCTGTGGTTCCGTCCTGACAGAGGTTTTCTTCTGTATGGCGATTTCGAAGATCCTGTACGGTTCCGTTCCAACGCCAGGTACCATGGTTCTGTTCTGCCTTCTTCTGGGTATCTTTGCCATCGGAGCTCCCGGTGTTCCCGGAGGAACTGTCATGGCATCCCTTGGCATCATCACCGGGATACTGAAATTCGACAGCTCCGGCACTGCATTGATGCTTACCATCTTTGCACTGCAGGACAGCTTCGGAACTGCATGCAACGTGACCGGCGACGGCGCACTGACGCTGATGCTTACCGGCTATGCAAAGCGCCATCATATTGAGGAGGATGATATAAGTAACTAAATATATTGCAAAAAGATATTAAATGTGTTTAAATATACTTATGGAGGTATATTATGGACACATCAAATATCACAAATTATAAACCAAAAGATTTTGCGGAATTATTAGGTGTTTCTGTAAAAACGCTTCAGAGATGGGACAGAGAGGGAATCTTAAAAGCAAACCGAACTCCAAC
>NZ_JBDGAB010000012.1:44842-84532 GCF_040910705.1 Blautia sp. RTP21359st1_E11_RTP21359_211015 | reverse complement strand
CTTTATTTACCTGTGCCTGATACAACGTATCATCCTCATGGATAAAATACCCACAGGAATAACTCATAGTCTCATCCAGCCAAAGTTTATAAAAATCATTTCCAATATCATAATGGCTGGTTACTTCCTTTTCCTGATTCTTCTTTGATGTTGAACTGAACATGATCTTTTTCAGAGCAGATTCATTGGTAGAAAATTTCCCCATCTGTCCCAGAAAATGGTCCAGCGCTTCATAAAGATTTCCCTCGATATCCAGATCCCCACGCATATACGCCTCACCCAGTGCAAGGGATGTGCTCTTCATCAGATCCGCCAGAGGAATCGCTTTCTTAAAATTCACCGTAAATGTAGGTTCACCCTCTCCGATGTGATACTCGGAATTCTTGAACTTTACCAGAAATGGATAATCTGTAAAGCGTTCAAGGAACTGTACCATTGCTTTCTCTTCCGTCTTCTCCTGTAATGTCTCAAACATAATAGTCTACCTCCTTTAACACAGCACTATGATACACCCGGAGGAAGGCTTTATGTCAAGGGAGATATACAACAAAATTTTATCAATAAAATGGCGATATTTGGTAAAACTCTTACTTATACTTATTCAAATTAACTAGATGTTTACAATCCATTTTTAAACAAGCTGCCGAAAACACTGATATTATCAAAACGCACTCGTTAATTATATATCATTTTTCAATAATTATCTTTGTATTTTACGCATTTTTTATTGCTTTATATACAATTCAGACTTATAATAAAAGATACAAAAAAAGAGCGAAAACCATATAAAAATCCAACACTGGAGGGAACCTTATGAACGAAGAACTTTTTAATGAAGCATCAAAATCCAACATCCTGTCAAAACAGCTGGTCGATCAACTTCAGGAAAGCATGACCTACAGCAGCATCTCCTTCATCAATTGGACCATCGAAGTCCTCAAGCTCCTGAAAGCCCGCATCGAACGCGGCGACAAGATCAAAGATGAGACCACCGGCGTGATCTACGATCTCTACACCTTCCGCCAATTTGTAGAAACCAACTTCTCCACCTACATCACCGGCCAGGTCTTCAACACCTCCATCCGGTCCCAGAAAATCTACTTCACCCTGGAAGCCTGCCCAGGCGGCTACAACCTCCTCATGGCAGACTCCGGCAACGAAAAAACCTACCGCTGGATCTCCAGCTTAAGCAAACGCTTCTCCCTGGTAGAAATGATCGCCACCGGAATCGTCTACGTCAAAGACAACCGTACCGACACCTACCAGCCATTTATCTCCGAAAACGGCAAATACTGCAAATACAACAAAGACCTAGGAAAACTCACAGAGCTCTGACCAAAACGGGGAATCCACAACCGCAGATTCCCCGTTTTTCTCATCCATCCAGCGCAGCGCCAATGACCCATTCCCCTCTTCAAGCCACAGGGAATCTCAGCCTTTCCTCCCAGCCATCCAGCGCAGCGCCGATGGCTCATCCAACTCCCGTCATACCACCCCACTAGCAACACTCCCCACGAGATTTAACACGTCTCACGGCCAACGCACAGCCAGTGAGGGGCTTCTTTCCAGACTGACTCTGCAGGAGGGGAGCTGCTTCTTAGGTGGCGGAAATCTGCGTTGCTTCAAAAAATCTCGCTGTTTGAGCGGCTTCAGACGCGAGTTCGAGATTTTTTGAAGCGCTTTTAGCAGAATTCCGGCACCTTAGAAGCCAGCCCCCGACGAAGCCCCAGCCTGGAAAGAAGCCCCTCACTGGCGTCCCCTTCCGCCATATAACTACCTCCGTTTAAATCTCCCCAAGAAATCCAAACACCTCCTCATCCTCAAGAAAATGCATCAGCATATAAGCACACATGATCGCAACCCTCTCCTCCTTCAGTATTCTCCTGACCTCATCCCGGTCCGCGATCACAACCTCGATCTCCTCACTATCCTCCTGAGCAGCCTTACTAACCTCACCACTGGCATACCCATAAACCGTAGCACAGGATTCATCCGTCATCCCGATCGTCGTAAAATAAGGCTTCTCAAAAGCCTCCGCAACCTTGATCGGCTCCAGCTTCAACCCAGTCTCCTCAAACATCTCCCGCACAGCACCCTCATGGAAATCCTCCCCAGGCTCCACAAGCCCCGCCGGAAACTCATAAATATACCCGCCGATCGTATACCGATACTGACGGATCAGCACAACCTTATCCCGCTTCTCTCCATAAACACTGTAAATGATCACCCCATCCGGATGATTCTCCCCTGTAGAAAGCTTCATATCCTCCACACTCTTCGCCCTGGAGGCCACAAAATAAGAAACCGGCGTATCATGTACACTGGTCGCATCCACTCCATAAAGATTCACGAACTTATTATCTGTAAGTTTTTTCACACTGTTGATCTTACCCATCTGAAAAACTCCTTCCCGAAAATTTTTTCTAAAAACATTTTATCCCATCCAAAACCAAAGGTCAATTTTTTATACTTACACTCACTTCACAATAGTGCTATAATAAATACCCTGCTATAAAATTTAAAATTTACTTATTACATTACCAAACAGCTACTGTAGACAAGAAAGAAGGAAAAAACATTGAAAAACCAGACCAATGCTGCCCAGGCCGAAAACCCTCTGGGAACCGCCCCTGTAGGCAGCCTGATCACCAAATTCGCCATTCCCGCCATCATCAGCATGCTAGTCAGCGCTCTGTACAATATCGTTGACCAGATCTTTATCGGACAGGGCGTAGGAATGCTTGGAAACGCCGCCACAAACATCGCATTTCCCGTAACCATTATCTCTACTGCTGCTGCATTGCTCCTGGGAATCGGCAGCGCCTCCAATTACAACCTGGAAATGGGCGCAGGAAACGAAAAAAAAGCCAGCTCCATTGCAGGAACCGGACTCTCCGCGCTGATAATCTCCGGTACGATACTCTCTGTCATCGTCCTTCTGTTCCTGAAGCCACTGCTTCATTTTTTCGGCGGAACACCGGACGTCATGCCCTATGCCATTGATTACATGGGGATCACCGCCATTGGACTTCCCTTTTATGTTTTAAGCACAGGCGGCAACCACCTGATCCGAGCAGACAGGAGTCCTACCTATTCCATGGCCTGCATCCTGGCCGGTGCCGCCATCAACACCATCCTGGACCCGCTTTTCATCTTTGGATTCGGCTGGGGCATCAAAGGTGCAGCCTGGGCAACCGTGATCGGCCAGATCGTATCCGGACTTCTGATCATCTTTTATTTTTCCAGACTCCGGAAAATGTACCTGGACCACTCCATGCTGATTCCTAAAGCACGCAATCTGTCTGCCATTTTTTCTCTGGGAATGGCCTCCTGTATCAATCAGGTTGCCATTGCTGCAGTGCAGATCGTCATGAACAATACACTTCGCCATTACGGAGCACTCTCCGCCTACGGGAGTGATATTCCAATCGCCTGTGCAGGAATCATTTCCAAAGTCAATCAGGTATTTATGGCCATCTGCATCGGAATCTCCCAGGGCTCCCAGCCCATCTTGGGATTTAACTACGGTGCCGAAAAATACAGCCGTGTACGCCAGACATACCGCTATTCCGTAACCTTATGTACTGTGATCGCAACCATATTTTTTATCTGCTTCCAGTTCTTCCCGCATCAGATCGTAGGCATCTTCGGAAACGGCAGCGACCTGTACTTTCATTTTGCAGAAAAATATCTCCGCATCTTCATGCTGATGACCTTTGCCAACGGGATCCAGCCTATGTCCGCCGGCTTTTTTACCTCCATTGGAAAAGCCCGGCTTGGTGTGATCATGTCCCTCACAAGGCAGGTGCTCTTCCTGCTGCCGCTGATCGTCATCTTCCCGGTCTTCTTCGGAATCGATGGCGTCATGTACGCAGGACCAATTGCAGATACCTCTGCATTTGTGCTGGCCGTTGTTTTTGCCAGACGTGAGCTTGGAGTCATGAAAGCTGCAGAACAAAACGCCTGACATAAAAAATGCCATGTAATTTACTGCCCATCGGCAATATATTACATGGCATTTCTCACATTCTCAGATATTTATCTGAAACCACCAATTTCTGATCTTTTCTTCATCCTCCGGCAGCTGCTTATGATCAGTCACCCTTCAGTACAACACGGATCTTCTTATAAATTACAAATACGATCAGAGATGTCAGTGCATATTTAAAGATATTAAACGGAGCGATGATCAGCAGTGCAAAGGTAAGCAGTCCGTTTACGGAGCTGTGTACTGCGCTTCCCATCTGGATAAAGGTCTCGATCGGCATTCCAAAAGCCTTACCGTAAGCCGGAAGCAGCACAAAGGCATTGACAAAGCATGCAAGGATCGCTGTCAGGACTGTTCCTACTGCCATACCTGCAACTGCATGTACTCTGCTCTTTTTGTGACGGAAACGATAGATCAGGCCGGCCGGTACCACATAGGCACATCCAAACAGGAAGTTGGCAACATCACCAACACCGGCAGTCATGGTTCCCTTAGTCACAAGATGTACGAGAATCTTCACAAGCTCGATCAGGATACCTGCTACAGGTCCCATAGCGAAGGTTCCTACCATAACCGGTACCTCGGAAAAATCAAGCTGATAAAAAGACGGTGCAAGAAACGGGATCGGAAACTCAAGATTCATCAATACTCCTGCCACAGCACCAAGCATAGCTACCTGCGCGATAGTTCTTGTTCTGCTTCTTTCCACGGCATTTCCTCTCTGTAATATCTGTTCACTCATAACTCTCTCTCCTTCTTCAGAAATATTCAAAGAAAATTTCTACAAGAAATCTTTATGCGAAAAAATTCCTTCACATAAAAAGCCCCGGGAGCTTCTTCCCGGGGCGCTGAGCACGTTCTTCAAATACTGCGCGTTCTTCTCTCATCCAGACTTTACTGTCGGTTCCGGAATTTCACCAGATCAGCCGCCGAAGCGGGTCGCGGACTATACCGCCGGTAGGGAATCACACCCTGCCCCGAAGAAATTTTCTTTTTTACGAGTTCATTATAACGCGCTCTTTTTATAATTACAAGGCTTAATTCTGTCCCGGAAGTATTGTTCTCCATTTATATGGGTCTGAGATCCGCTCATTTATGATCAAACCCGGATTTTCTTTACCGTACTCCAGCTACTGTAAAGAATCTTTTTTCCGACTCTTTTATATGACCGGATGCGGACATAATAGGTCTTTTTGTTTTTCAGTCCTGATATCTTATATCTGGTCGCAGACTGTTTTCCAACTGTGACCGTTTTTCTTTCTTTTGTAAATCTGCTGTCTGCTGCATACTGGATCTGATAGCCGGTTGCCTGTATATTTTTTTTCCAGCTTGCGGTAAAGGATCTGTTTGCTTTTTTCAGTCCTGTCAGCAGAGTTTTTGGAGGCAGGATCTTAAAGGTAAGCGTTTTGTTGATACGACTGTATTTTCCGGTCCCTCTGACCTGCACAGTTCCAATTCCGGAATTTTTATTATTTTTGTAATACAGCTTATAAGCACTCGCACCGATCTTCTTTCCATTTACAGTTACGGTTACTGATGGCCGGATGGATTTTCCCGTATAAGTGTAAGAGGTTCTGTTTAGCTTGACATTGCTGACAAACCTTTCTGTCTTTTTTATAATTTTGAAATGAATGGTTGCGGTACCTTTATAATAACCGGTACCATAAATGGTTACCGTTGCAACACCCGGATACTGATTATCCTCGTAGTACATATAATAATCTTCGCCGGCTTTCAATCCGGGGATTACGATGGCAGGTGTGAGTTCTTTTCCTGTATATGTCTGATCAGCTATTGGATCCGCAGCCGGTAGTTTTCCGTAAATAGTAAAATATAATGTTTCCGATCCTTTATAATTGCCGATTCCCGTGAGCTCTGCACGAGCTTCACCAGGCTTTTCATTATTAACATAGGTTACCGTATAATCTTTCCCCCGTACCAGTCCGTCAATTACCACTTCCGGTTCCACTTTTTTTCCTTTAAAGGTGGTTTCCAGGTAGGTTTCATTATTTTCCGCAAAATAGCACACATACATTCCATTTTCATCTGGCGTAATCTTGAAACTCCGCTCTACTGTACCGCAGAAAATATCTTTTCCCGTGATCTTTATAGTCGCAGTTCCTGCATTGATGTTATTTTCATAAGTTACTTCATAATCGGAGCCCTGCTCAAGTTCCGGTGCGGATTCACTGGATTCTATTTCAGGTTCATGGCTTTTTCCATTATATTCATATTCTGGAGTGATCTGTTCAAACCATTCATTCTGAAGCGGTATCCGGTTGTCTGCTGACAGCTCCACAAACGTGCGGCCATGGTCCTCTGCGTATTTCTGAAGTGTGGAATCCTTTTTTCCCGCGATCAGTGCTGAATCCCTGAACGCATCATCCGCCCAGACAGTATCTGTGCTCAGTACTCTTATCCTGCACCCGGAAGACAGACAAAGTCCATTTTTCCCAACTGATTTTACAGATGCGGGAATTATAATATCACGGATCCCTGAACTGCTCTGGAATGCATATTCACCGATTTCTTCCAAGCCTTCGTTTAGGACAGCTTTCGTAAGCGACGAACAGTTTCCGAATGCACCTTCTCCAAGGCTTCTGACACTTCCCGGGACTGTTATGGAAGAAACATTTACACAGTAATAAAAAGCATAGTCTCCCACGCTTACAGTTCCATCCGGGATCTGGTAATCTCCGGAACGTCCGGACGGAAACACGATCAATTTTGTGCCATCTTTGCTGAATACCACTCCGTCTTTTTCAGAAAAATACGGATTTTCCGGATCTACTTTAATTTCTGTCAGACTGGACTCAGACAAGCCCTCCACAAAAGCAGCCAGCCCTATAGATGACACATTTGGGGGAATCGTAACAGATTTCAATTTCTCACAGTTGTAAAAAGCATTCTTTTCGATGGTTGTAAGCGAATCCGGCAAAGTAACAGACTCTATATCAGAAGCCTGGGTGCAATACTGGAAGGTACTGTTTCCAAGAACCGTTACTTTTCTTCCGTCAATAGTATCCGGAACTACGATATTTGTATCTGTCCCTTCATACTGATACAGCCTGAGTGTTCCATCATTCAGGATCTCATAAGAATAGTCATAGTCCATTTTGGACAATTCATAATGTCTGGGGGCATTTCCCGTATATCCGCAGTCAACCAGATATCTTTCGCCGTCAATAATGACTACGGAGTTCCTGTGACCGCTTCCTGCCCCCGGATCATTGGCCGCATACCTTGCATACACGGTCAGTCCCAGTTTTTCGCACATATAGTTCACTGCGCTGGTATTGGCCCAGCAGTCTCCGCCGCCATCCAGCATCAGGCCTGTATAACCAGAATGATACTGACTGTAATTAAAGTTGTTGGCAAGCCATCTGGCGATCGTCTCAACCTTTTTATAATCGGACATTTCCGCAGTAATATTTTCTTTGAGAAATGTATCCATTTTTTGTTCTGCGTAATACTCCGCATAATCTTTGAGTATGAATTTATAATAAACGGTACTGTTTCCATCCTGTACAGAGATCAGGGTCTCTCCAAACATGTATTCCCACTGGCTCTTTACGTCATTTCCGTTTTTGTCTACATAGGTTACATACTGCATTTTAGGAGTAACAAGACCGGTTTCGCTGACTTTCGCAGTATAACCGGAAACAACCGTATATACCGGATTTTTGCCGGATGTCTGGATCTGATAAGATGTCTGCATGGTATCCGGCATGGAGATCACACTGCTGTAAGTATCATTCATCGCATACAGATATATTTCTGTGCTCTCTACATCTGTTTCTTTTTCGGAAGTGCCTGCTGCCGGAATATCATCTGTGAATATATCTTCCTGCTGCTCCTGGTTTTCTCCGTCACCAAAAATTTCTTCCGGTGCCGCAGCCTCCTCTGTATCCTCTGTTCCTTCTGCTTTTCTGATGACCGCCGAAGGTTCTTCCAGAATTAATCCTTCATCAGAATCCTGTTGTATTTCCTCACTCTCTGAGCTTTCAGCTTCATCCGTTTCCGTTCCGATATCTGATCCCGGAAACTCTTCTTCTGTAATCTGATCTGTGCTCACGGCAGTATCTTCTTCCGTGATCTGATCTGTGTTTACGGTATTTTCTGATTCCTCAGAATTCCCGTCATCTGTAAAAGTATCAATGGCGTCTGTTATATCCGTCTGTGCGTCTGTAAAATCTTCGGCCGCCACCGGTCCACATGGAACAACAGACATACATAATGACAGACCAAATGCTATCAATTTTTTCGGAAATTTCATTTCGTACCTTTCCTTCCTTTTTATGTAAACCGTTTATATGTAAGTTCTGTTTTTATTATAACGCGGCCCTGTCTTTTCGCAAGCTGCAATAATGTCCCCTACTCTGCAAAAAACCGCTGTGATCTTCATTTTAGATCACAGCGGTTTATGTTTTATTATCGGAACATCAGACTTTCCACAATTTCAGCATTACTGTTCTTTCCATATCCGCATTCGATCAACCAGTTTTCTGGCTGGATACTGCCAACACCACGTTCTACTGTGATGCTGCATGCTCATATGCATTCTGTATTCTTACAGAATATCGATATGCTCTCCTGCAAGTGCCTTGTTCATGCTTCGTACTGCGCAGAATTTACCACACATGGAGCAGGTATCCTCATGCTCCGGTTTGCGCTCGTTCCAGATACGTTTTGCTGTTTCCGGATCCATGGCGCATTCCCACTGTGCCTCCCAGTCAAGCTTTCTTCTGGCATCTGCCATCTTGTCATCGATCTCACGGGCACCGCGGACACCTTTGGCAATGTCTGCTGCATGAGCTGCGATCTTAGATGCCATGATTCCCTGTTTTACGTCCTCAAGATTCGGAAGTGCAAGGTGCTCGGCCGGTGTTACATAGCAGAGGAATGCTGCTCCGGACATAGCAGCTACTGCTCCGCCGATCGCGGATGTGATGTGGTCATATCCCGGTGCAACGTCAGTTACGATAGGTCCTAATACATAGAACGGTGCACCCTGACAGATGGACTGCTGTACTTTCATATTTGCCTCAACCTGATCAAGCGGCACATGTCCCGGTCCCTCAACCATAACCTGAACGTCCTTTTCCCATGCACGTTTGGTCAGCTCGCCAAGACGTACAAGCTCCTCGATCTGGCATACGTCTGTTGCGTCAGCCAGACATCCCGGACGGCAGGCATCTCCAAGGGAGATGGTCACATCATACTCGCGGCAGATATCCAGGATCTCGTCGTAGTATTCATAGAACGGATTCTCCTCACCGGTCATGCACATCCATGCAAATACAAGAGATCCTCCTCTGGAAACGATATTCATTTTTCTCTTGTGGTTACGGATCTGGTCGATGGTCTTTCTTGTGATTCCGCAGTGAAGAGTTACGAAGTCAACACCATCCTGTGCATGGAGTCTTACTACATCGATAAAATCTTTAGCTGTCAGCGTATCAAGATCTCTCTGATAGTGGATAACGGAATCATAAACCGGAACGGTTCCGATCATTGCCGGACACTCGGATGTAAGCTTGCGTCGGAACGGAATGGTATTTCCGTGGGAAGAAAGATCCATGATAGCATGGGCGCCCATGTTTACAGCTTCCATTACTTTCTGCATCTCTACATCGTAGTCCTTGCAGTCTCTGGATACACCAAGGTTTACATTGATCTTGGTGCGGAGCATGGAACCTACGCCCTCCGGATCGATACATTTGTGATTTTTATTTGCACAGATCGCCACCTTACCGGAGGCTACCAGCGGAAGCAGTTCCTCTGTTGTCATGCGTTCCTTCTTAGCTACGATCTCAAGCTCAGGTGTGATGATGCCTTTACGGGCTGCCTCCATCTGTGTACTGTAATTTCTCATGTAAAAAAAATCTCCTTCCATAAATTCTTTGTGTTTATACAACAAAAAACCGGCTGCTGCAACGCATACGCATCACGGCAACCGGCTCTTACTCTTACGTACTTAATGAAAATCTTCTGTACTTCTGATCTCTTCTGTACTCTCTGATCTTCTGTGTCTTTAAGAATCCTTCGTGCATATGTCCCTACGTTGGCATTATCCAAATCAGGTTATGGGTCAAGACATTTACAGTCTACTCTCAGCTCGCTTCAGCGGGCCCCCCTGTTTTCATATGTTGGGGACGTTTGTTCGTCCATGTGGTTATTATAGTATACCGGCTAAAATTTGTAAACCACAATTCTGCATTTTATGACTTTTTCTTTCGACATAATCTGTCATTTTATCTCTCAAACTCCCCGGGATCTTTCTTTACAGACATTCTTCCACAGCTTTGCTGTTCCCCGTCAGGAGGACATCCGCAATCCGCATTCACTGCTTATTGCTTTTCGCAATTACAGCAGTCGATTTCCCTGATCCGGTCAAGCTCTGCAAGGTTTTCTGCACCTGCACGGCGGATCCCCGCAAAAATGGAACCCGCAATATTGTGCCATACACTGAAGATCGCGCCCGGAAGTGTTGCAAGCGGATTGGCTGCAAAATTAGCTGCTGCCAGTGAGACAGCAAGGCCACTGTTCTGCATACCTACCTCTATAGCTATAGCTGTTGTTCTGGAATACTCCACATGGAAGATTTTTGCAGCCAGAAATCCCAGCATCATACCGCAGAAATTGTGGATCGCCACTACTCCAAGCACCAGAACTCCACAGCTTACGATCTTCTCTGCATTTACAGCCACAATTCCTCCGATGATCATAACAATAGCTACAACCGACACCAGCGGCATAACATCGGATACCTTATCCACATGCTCTCCCGCAAGGCTCCGAAGAAAAACTCCCAGGAGAACCGGGATCAGAATTACCTTTACCACAGAAAGCACCATGGCCCAGAAGGATACTTCCACCCAGGCTCCTGCCAGAACATATACAAGAAACGGTGTCATCAACGGTGCTGCCAGTGTGGAAACTATAGTCATTCCCACAGAAAGCGCCACATCACCTCCTGCGATATAGGTGATCACATTGCTGGCTGTTCCGCCCGGACAGCATCCCACCAGGATCACTCCCAGTGCCAGATCTGCCGGAAGGTTCATCACTTTACACAGAAGCCAGGCGATCACCGGCATAATGGTATACTGAGCCACTGCACCGATCACCACTTCTTTGGGTCTGGAAAAAATTGCCCGGAAGTCATCCAGTTTTATGGTCAGGCCCATACCAAACATGATCACTCCCAGAAATACAGACGTATAGTTCGTCATCCAGGAAAATCCGTCACGCCAGAAAAAAGCCAGGCAGGAAAAAGCGATGATAATGATCCCGATATATCTGGATGCTAGGCTGCTGATAATTCCGATTTTCTTTAAAACTTTTCCCATACATTATACCTCGTAGCTGAAGTTGTCGATCAGTCTTGTTTTTCCGATGTAAACAGCCATTGCTACAAGAACGCTGCGGTCAGCTTTTTCCACCGGCTGCATGGTAAGTGCATCTACCATGGATACATAATCAATCTTTGCCAGAGGCTCTGCTTCGATCACTGCTCGCATTTTTCCGAGAAGCTCTTCTGCCGGGATTCCTGCGTGAATGGCTTCCTGTCCGGCTTTTACTGCCTTTGACAGGCAAAGAGCTGCTTTTCTCTCTTCAGGGCTTAAGTATGTATTTCTGGAGGATTTTGCAAGTCCGTCCTCCTCACGGATGATCGGACAGCCTACGATCTCAATATCGAAGTTCAGATCACGCACCATCTTGCGGATGATGGCCAGCTGCTGTGCGTCTTTCTGTCCGAAATATGCTCTGTCCGGTGCCACAATGTGGAACAGCTTGGTCACAACGGTACACACACCTTTGAAATGGATCGGACGTGTTTTTCCGCAAAGTGTCTCTGACAGAGTATCTATACTTACAAATGCGTGGGGATCATGATACATCTCAGAAGGCTCCGGGCAGAAGATCAGGTCTGCTCCCAGGCTTTCGCAGAGTTTGCTGTCACGCTCAAAATCTCTCGGGTATGCTTCCAGATCTTCGGTCGGTCCGAACTGTGTCGGATTGACGAAATCAGATACTACTACGATGTCGTTCTGCTCTCTGCATTTTTTTATCAGGCTTGCGTGTCCTTCATGGAGAAATCCCATAGTCGGGACAAGTCCTACTGTTTTGCCTTCTTTTTTCCACGCTTTGATCTGTTTTCTTGTTTCTTCTACTGTTTTTGTTACCTGCATTGTGCTCTCCTCTTTCTCAGCCACTATATACTATGGCCGGGTTTGTCGATTTCGAGATAGCCTCTTTTCTGAATTCACTTTCCTCTTATTTCTGTATATGTCTGTAATCTGAGTTTCCTCTATTACGGATTTTTTCAGGCCATGTCTTTCAGCAGTCCGTGTTTCTCATAATTGGTCACTCTACTGATCTTATTTTCTTCATCTACAAATACTACTGCAGGCTTATGTGTACGGGCTTCTTCCTGCTCGTACTGTGCGTAAGCCATGATGATGATCTTGTCACCGGTGCTTACACATCTTGCTGCTGCTCCGTTCAGGCAGATCATACCGCTTCCGCGTTCTCCGCAAATGGTGTATGTCTCGAAACGGCTGCCATTGTTCACATCTACGATCTGGACTTTTTCATATTCCAGTATCCCGGCAGCTTCCAGCAGTTCCTCATCCACAGTGATACTTCCTACATAATCCAGTTCCGCCTGGACAACGGTTGCTCTGTGGATCTTTCCTTTTAACATCTCTATTGTCATCTTATATAAGTCCTTTCCTGCAGGGAATAGCTTTCAAGTGGATAAAAGCATCCGCTTTCGTATTTAATAAAAAAGCGTCTCGGGGTACACTTCGACCCTGAAACGCTTCTGATTGATTCCCTGTATATTGAGTCCTGTTTTTTGTACATAAAAAGCATTCGCATGATTTCTGTCATTAATACAGGCTCGTATCTTTCATAATCTTTTATAATTTTCATATATCCGTCCGTTCCCGATCCCGGGTTCCGGCTGGCTATTTTTATATAAGATTCCAGTGATTTCAGCCAGAGTATAGTTTTGAGTCCAAATACTATCTCTGTGGGGTATTATGGCATTGAGGTAGTTATTTGTCAAGTTTCCTGTCCTGCATTTCCAACTTTTCCAAAAGCTGTTCCCTCTGTCTGCGGAAAATCCTCGGAAGAAAACTTAAGTTTACTCCGCATATCACAACGCCTAAAATTCCTGCTACAAGCATCACGGTTCCCTGTGTGACCATTTTACAACCTCCTGTTTTTCTTTTATCCGGAAATCCAGCCACTGTTTACTGCCTGCTGATATAATTCATCCAGCCTGTCCATTTCCACATCATTAGCATTTGCAGAAAGCTGTTTCTGATAAAGTTCTTTTGCCTTATCATAATATTCTTTGAACTTACTGTAATCCCGGTCATCCTCAGCAGTTTCGCCCTGCACAGACACTTCCAGGAACGCAAGATCTTTATACACCCGGTAATCCTCTCCGTAAGTTTTCAACACCTGCTGAAGCTTCTTTTTAGCGTTTTCATAGTCTCCCATATTCTGATAGATAACTGCCATATTACAGCCTGTATTATAATCTCCCATTCCCTGAGATTCGATCTGTTTAAATACAGCAAGTGCTTTTTGGTAATATCCATTGTCCTCTGTATCCCCGCCAAGGTCACTGTAAGTCTGCGCCAGTTCTTCAAGAACCCCTATATTATTTTCCTGCGGAAGCTCTTTTACTGCCTTTTCCAGCAGCTGCATTTTCTGTTTCTGACTATCTGTGCTGTTATCCTGTTTGTCTATACATTTCGCCGCCATAATGTAAGCCCGCATCTGAATGTAGGAATCCTGACTTGTCTGGATACAATCCATAAAGATCTTCTGTGCCTCACTGTATGCGCCAGCACTGTACTGGATCTCGCCTTTTACATATTCAATATCTGCTGTACTGCTTCCTTTCTCCTCAGCCTCATCAAGAAGTTTCTGCGCTTTCTGTGTATCTCCACAGTAAGCTTCCGTGATCGCATAATCACGATAATAGCTTCCGTTTTCCGGATTGAGTTTTATCGCATATTCATAGGAATCTGCTGCTTTTTCATATTCTTCCAACTGAGCATAAGAGTCCCCCAGAAGATAATAAACACCATCCAGGATTCCGTCTTCCATTACTTTTTCGTTGGTCAGAATATTATCATTGATAAATGTAATGCATTTTTTATAATCTTTTTCACGGTTCAGTGCTTCTGCTTTTTTCACATAAGCTTCTGCTTTTCCCGGAAATATCTTTACTGCTTTCTGATACCACTGATCCAGTTCCTCATAATTTCCCTCACTGATACACTCTTCTTCTTTTGCAATGGCATTTTGGTAATCAGACTGTTTTTCTTTTTCGATCTGAAGATAACCACCTGCTGCAAGTGCTGCACACAGAACCATGCCCGCCGATAAAACTACCGCTGTCCTGCGCTGTTTTTTCAAAAGAGAACGGTACGCCTGGCTTTTCAGCGGCATATTCTTAAGATCTTCCAGAATATCTTCTGCCTGCTGATACCTCTTTTGGGGTTCTGGCTCCAGACATTTCATGATGATCGAAGCAAAAACCTCATTTATTTCCGGCTTCAGGGCCTGAATATCCGGAACACATCCAGATTCATCCGGCTCCGGTTTCTGTCCTGTCATAATATGATAGACGGTTGCTCCCAAACTGTAGATATCTGATCTCTTATCTATTTTCTTCCAGAGGGAACGATCGGTCTGGTTCTGGTTGTACTTCATGGCCTCAATCTGTTCCGGTGATGCATAACCTTTGGTGTAGCCGGTAACATACGCATTATTCCCGTCCACACTGAATGAAATATTAAAATCTATGAGACAGATATTTCCATCAGGCTTCAGCATGATATTTCCCGGCTTCAGATCACTGTGTATGATCGGAGGCTGCTGCTTATGAAGGTAAACCAGTGTAGATGCGATCTGCCTGATCCAGATGATAACAGAGCTCTCCGGAAAAGACGTCCCTGCATCCAGATATTGCCGAAAAGAATTTCCGGGGATAAATTCCATGACCGTATAAATATCCCCGTCATCTTCCACAAAATTTTCAACCAACGGAAGATACGGATGTTTCAGGTTTTTTAATACATCCACTTCTGCTCTGGCATTTACCAGATCTTTAATATCTTCTTTTACCTTTTTCAGCACCACGTACTTGTTCAGATTTTTGTGATATGCCTTATACACAATCCCGCTGTTTCCTGAACCGATCCTTGCTACGATCTCATATGTATTGGCAATACATTTCCGCATTTTCACTAACCGTCCTTATTTACTTTTTACCGTAAGAATTCCGCTTCCTGCTGCCATCCTCACAGTCATAACTGCCAGATCTTTACATTCTTTCTCTTTTGTGGAAATTCCCTCTCCCACCGGATCTGGTACCCCTGAAAGATCCTGAGCAGGATTTTCCGCATATCCTATAGACTGCAGACTTTCCGCATTAATGCTGTTCCAGGAACCGGTAAGCCCTGTTGTTTCCAGATTTGAAGCCAGATTTTCCTGCCCCTGCCCGTTTTCAACTGAACCACTTGCACACAATTTCACAGTGGTATCCGATTCCACATCAAAAACCTCAACCTCTGTCCGTGCTGCCGGAGTTCCTTCACCGGAATCAAATCCATAACAGTAAGTTACAAAACCGATTTCCCATTTGCCACTATTGTTTACAAGAAAACATTCCTGCGTATTTCCGTATGATATGTCAGAAAGGGGTGTTTGCATACCTGTTGTCACGGTCTGAGAAGCTTTCAGTTCTGCAGTACCATCCTCTGCCTTATAAATATTGAAGGCCAGATCTCCATCCTTTGCTTCCACTTCCAGAAGTTCTTTTGTTCCATCCCCGTCCAGGTCTTCCAGGATCACAGCCAGACGGCCAGTCAGTGCAGATGCAGAACTTTCTCCATATGTAAATGGAATCTGTGTATCCTTCCAGCTCACAGAAGGCGTCTCTTTGGAAAGTGTATCTTCTACATAATTTTCCAGAATACTCTCCGGATCTGATGCAGTTGTATCCTCTGTATCTGTATTTGATATCTCTTCTGTATCTGGCATATCTTCAGTTTCTGTCCCAGGATCTTCTGTGTATATATCTGATGAATCGCTTGACGGATCTTCTGTTTCAACTGTTTCTGTACCATCATATGTGGCATAAGAACTATCAGCCTCTTCTGCTGACTGATCTCCTTCTTCTATTAATTCCCACTCACTCTCTTCGTCACCTCCAATTGGAGAAATTTCAGGATAAGACACAACACCCTCTTCTTCATGATCCGGCGCCGATTCCTCATCTTCTTTCGCAATAGGGATTCCATCTACTACCTTGTTTCCTGCCCCATCGGGATCTTCCGGTATCTCCGGCGTAACTGTAACTTCCGGTGTAGCTGTTATTTCGGGTGTCACTGTTATTTCCGGATCTTTATCTGGTTCCCCTGTCACAGTTATATCCGGAGTATTAGAATCCTCTTCCGGCTCTATGATAATAACCGGAGATTCTGTTGGTTCTGGAGTTGCAGTTGCTTTTTTGCTTTTATTCTTTGAAGCAGTCCCCTTTGACACAGAACCACTGTCCAGACCTTCTGAATTTTTTCCGGATATGTCTGTATCCGCTTCTTCTGTATTCTCCTCATTTGGCGTATCATTTTTTGCAATGGCAACCGATTTCAATCTGCCCAGTGTTCCGTTTACAATCTCCTCAATTTTCGTCAGATCCACCGTCATTGCATGGTTGCTACTATCCCCTCTGCTGCTTTTTGTATTATTTTCTGCGTTCTGTTCCCGGCTTCCAGTTTCTTCCTGTGCCACAATCTGTTCCTTTATCTCTGTAACAGCTTTCTGAAGCTCTTTCGCATCTTCTTTCGTATCTTCTTTTGCCTCTTCTCCATCTGTCAGATTCTCGGAAGCTTTTTTCAGATATTCTACTGCTTTTTCCGGCTGCTTCTTTTTGTTGTAAACTTTTGCCATACCGGTAGCTGCCTTAACCGATTTCGGACTGATCTTTAATGCTTTTGCAAAAGTCACCTCTGCTTTGTCATAATCTGCGGCTGCCAGATATTTATTACCCAGATCGATCTGCTTTCCTGCCTGAGCTGCACTTACCTTATCAGGTACTCCCAGGATCATCGCTGCTGCGATCACCGCCACACACAGAAGGACTGCAACTGCAGGTACGATAATATAAAATTTCTTTCTGTTTTTCATAACCTTTCTCTCCTCCCCTTATTCCGCCCGGAAAATAAATTCCTCATCTGCAAGGCGAATCCTGTTCTCTGTCTCAAGAAGTGTTTTCACCTCCGGTTTCAGTTTTACATTTTCCAGATAAGTTCCATTCAGTGACTTGTTATCTTCCAGATAGAATGCATTCTCTTCACGGGTGATCTTACAATGTACATTTCCAATGGCCGGATTATTTTGGATACGGATATCTGCACGTATTTTACTTTTTCCAACAATGTTCATACTTCCATTCAATACAAACTCTTCTCCAGTTGCACAACGGATCAGTTTCCCCGTAATCTGGGTCGGCGGTACCAGGAGAACAGTCTTTTCTTCTTCCTCCTCTTCAGCCGGAGCCAGAAAAACCGTTTTCTCTTCCTCATCTTCTGTTTCTTCTATCTCTGACTTTCCAAGCCCAAAACCGAAACCAAACCCGCGGGAAGCAGAGTCATCTTCATATGGACTTTCACGGTATGGAGTTTCTTCCTCTTTTGCTGTATCCATCCTTTGCAGTAACTCTACTTCCGGAATTTCCCCTTCTGCCTCTGGCAGATCCATAGTTGGTACCGGCGGTACCGGAGGAAGCTCTGGTATATATTCTTCATATTCTTCCCATTCTTTTTCATCGCTGTGATCATATGTAAATTTCATATCCTTCTCCTTCCACGGAAATACTCTTTTCTTTCTGTCAAGAACTTATTCTGAAAACAGAATTTTTTTATTCTGATTGGATCTGTTTTCAGAATAAATCCATGACACCTTTGGCAGTTTTTCCGGAACATATTTTTGATACGTTCCGGAAAATATCCTGTCTTGTTCACTCAAAAAAATCTGGTATTTCTAACTCCAGGCATTTTTTTCGGAGATGCATCGCTGCCTCCTGTACCTGCTCCAAATACTGTTCTAATGCATGCCTGGTCACTGCGAGAGAATCAATCAGCTCACGGGTATGTCCCAATGCTGTCTTATAAGATAATATTTTATCTTCCGATGTCCCATACAGTGCTGTCTGAAGTGCATCATATAATTCTCGGGCCAGTCTCTCCTCGTGGGATATGTGCTCAATGTATTCCTGAAGCCATATCCTGTCATATCTGATCAGATCTATACTCAATCTTCTGCCTGCTTAATTAAACATATTAGGGATATCGATACTTGCCATCTTTCCGGACAGCTGTGTTCCTGCGCTCTGGATCCCATCCAGCTGCTGCTGTATCGTCATTTTATAGCCCATTACTCTTGAAATACTATCTCCTACTGTCTTCAGCACCTCTTCTGTTTTTTCGATGGCACTTCTGACATCGGATCCTGCAAAAGTATTTCCACTGTTTAAACGATCCAACTGTCTCTGCAGGTTTTCTTTATGAGACTGAAGCGCTTCCAGCTGGGTTTCCAGACTATCCAGTGTCTGCTGATAAACATTTTTGTCAACTTTAATTCTCAGAGGTTCATCTGCCATATCTTTATTTCTCCATTTCTTTTTAAGATTCTTTTCAGTTCCACCTGTTATTTACCATATACATTCGATTCTCTCGACCTCTGAAGTGTCTCAGCTGCCTGATTATCCTGATTGATCATTTCTTTCAGATAATCTCCAATTCCGATGCCAATTCCGATAATGCTTGTTACCAGGGTTGTTGCCAGACTGCTCAGTTCTTTTACTGCAGTTTCCGTCTTTTGAATCACACCGCCTTCCGACTGACCTGTAAGTGTTGTCATAATGCTGTCTACAGACTTCATTGTTTCATCGATTCCATCTCCGATTTCCTGAATATTATTACTGATACTCCTTACTTCACTGGTGGTCAGTGAAGCACCAACTAAATCCATTGCCATATTACTCCATCCTTTCATTTACATGATTCTTTTCCGGATTTCATCCAGTTCCTGTCTCTGAAACTCCCTGACCTCCAGCAATGCAGTCCTGATCTTTCCAGACAGACACTGCACTGGAATTTCGGAAGTTCTTTCCATTTCCATCCTCAGCCTTTCACATAATTCCATGCAAAGTCTGATATCCTTCTCTTTCACCGCTCCTCCTCTCCGTTTCATTCTGTTATATTTATATTAAAAATAAATATTCACCGTCCGCCACCCCGTAATCCCTCAGCGTATATTCTCCGTTGAATATTTCTGACGGATCATCCCGGCACAGAACCTCGGCACCGGATGATACATACATCATCCTGGTAAGCTCTGATACCGCTTCTGCCATAAGAGGAATCACATCCTTTACCGGCAAAAAATCCGGAACCAGAACATCAAATTTCTGTTCTACAGATGGCACCTTTAACGTAATCAATATTTTTCCCATCATCTCACCACCTTAGCTTATAATCTCCTCATCATCCGGATCTTCACATTTTTTATCTGTGGTTCCGCAAGGTGTAAACAAAGGATAAACCTCCCCGTGATACTGCATAATACAGGAACCTGGTCTGGAAGATGTCTTTGTTATATTTCGGTATTCCATAGAAAGACTCACAAGCCCCTGTCTGTGGAATTGTCCGCCATATAAAAGGGTAAATCCGTCTCTGGTAAAAGCTGTATGCAGTTTATCTGACCTCAACGCAGCACCATCATCCGGATAATAGCAGCCCATGAAATAATAGTTATATCCTCTTCCATTTATAAAAATATTCTCCAGAACATCTTTGGCATCCTGCGCGATCACTGTGCAGAAATCCCGAAAACTTTCGAATACAGTCATAACCGGGCAGGTTCTTTCTGTCATATAATGAAAACATTTTTTCATTATATCGCTGCTCTGTGCTGACAGATTATTTTTCTCACAGAATTCATTGCGGACCAGTTTTCTCTCACCGATCAGTTCATAAATCTTCCATATCAGCTGTTCTGCTCCCTCGGCAGTACTTTCAAAAAAAGTAATAGATTCCTGTTGTTCATCGGTCCACTTTTTCAGCAGATCTTTATCAAATATACTGTTTTCCTTTCTTTTCACAATGAACAGCTGCATCGATTCCCGGACTGCCGCAGACAGGTAATTCTTCATCAAAACCGGGATATCCTGGGAATTTCCCATGTATACAGCCATACAGTAAAGCTGTTTCAGAGGTATGGAAATTTTTTGAATGTCTGTCATAGAGTAACCCAGCGGAATCCTGTTAAGGGAAATATTCCTGCAGAATCCCTCATATGTCTCCGTCTCTGAAATCTCCGGGATCCGCCTTGCCGGTTCATATTCTCTGTATTTTTCGTCGATCCGGCTGATCTTTTCTTTCAGTTCCTGGATACGCTGCTGTTCTGTTCCTTCGAACGTATATCTGGCGATCTGACACTCCAATGGACGTTCTCCGTCCCGGAGCATTCCCCGGCCCGGCACTTCATCCGGCTCAAAACGACATCTTACTCCCAGAATATCTCCATATTCATATCGGTTCTTTGCATCCAGAACAAATCTTGTTCCAAGTTCCCTGCGCACTTTATACATTACATCTTCATAGCTAGCTGCTGTTACAAGAAAACGTACCCCTACGGAATTCCCGTCACTGATCAGTGTATTCAGCTCATAGTAAATATTCTGTCCGCCTTTCCATGTGGAAAGCCCGCTGATATTGTCAATTACCACCAGGATCAGTGGTATCTTCCGTATCTGACGATAAGCCTCAAAGCTGCTCACATCTTCTTTCTGAAAGCTTTCTTTTCTCTGTTTTATAATATCAGACAGCATTTCAAAAAATTTCTCTGTGCCTTCTTCCTCACCTTCGTTCCAGGCTCCACCACAATGTTTTACATGGTCAAAAATTTTCAAAAGTCCACCGGAATAATCAAGAATATAAAAGCACACTTCCTCCGGTGAATATCTATAAAGAGTTCCATAAAGAAGTGTCTGCAAAAATGTTGTTTTTCCTGTCTGACTGCTGCCCGTAATCAGATAATTTCTGCAGTTTGTAAGATCCACCTGGAAAAGATACTGCGTCTGATTCTCCGGATCATCAATGATCCCGGCCGGTATTGTGATCGTTTCTTTCTCAGATATCGGTGCTTCATCCAGAAGCTTTTTCAGGGAAATTTCTTTTGGCAGAGGATCTGTCCAGAGCCTATGTGGCAAAATATTCTCCTGTTTTGCGACCTGTATAAGATATTTCACAATAGATACCAGCTGAGATACTTCTGTTTTCTTTTTAGGGGATTCTTTTCTCAGCTGAATCAGATTCTGTCCGGTATCATCAAGAAACTGGATGGTATCATCTCTGTGGACTTCCACTTTATCCTGTGGAGAATATGGCGCTCCACTCCAGGCTGACTGTCCCAGGGCAAAAAATTCATTATATCCCACCTGCAGATAAAACCGTCCGGTTTCCTTCAGCTCTGCTGCCTCCGGCCTTCTCAGCATTTCATCACTGTCTGCACGTGTCTGTACTTTCAGGCATACACGGAACTTGGCATTGCTGCTAATCTGAGAATCCACTACACCTGCCGGTTTCTGAGTCGCCAGGATCAGATGCACACCAAGGCTTCGTCCGATCCTGGCTGCGCTGATCAGCTGATCCATAAATTCCTGTTCCTGACTTTTCAGTTCCGCAAACTCATCGGAAATAATAAAGAGATGAGAAAGCGGTATGCTTACCTTGCCAGCTCTGTACAGTTTCTGATAAGTATAAATGTCCATAGTTCCTTCGTCAGCAATGCTCTTGGCTTCATTAAAAATTCTCTGACGTCTTTTCAGTTCACTCTCTATCGCCATCAGAGAACGCCTGATCGCAGGACCATCCAGATTTGTGATCGTTCCTACAAGATGGGGAAGGTGGATTCCACGTGCAGCATCATCAAAAGCTCCTGCCAAACCTCCTCCTTTGTAATCAATAAGCACAAAGGCAACTTCATCCGGATGAAAATTCACTGCCAGTGACAGAATATAGGTGATGATAAATTCACTCTTTCCGGAACCTGTCATACCTGCGATCAAACCGTGAGGGCCCTGATATTTCTCGTGAAGGTCCAGAAGAAACGGAGATCCATCAGCGGCAACTCCTACAGGAACAGCCAGAGATTTTACAGGATCACTCTCTTTCCATCGTTTCAGCGGATTCAGATGTTCCACCTTTCCTGCTCCCATCATTTCCAGAAAAGTAATCATTTTAGGCATCACATATGCATTCTCAATAGCTTTCAGCCGGATACCGGGCAGCTTCCGCAGCATTTTGTCCGCCAGGTTATGATATACATCATCCAGGAGGAATTTTTCTCCATAATCAGCGGAATCCCCCAGATAACTGATTTCATTTGGACGGTCGGGATAAAGATGGATGATCTCCCTGACATACTGAGGAATATCCTCAAAAAATGTCACAACAGAAAAACCGTGATTTTTCTCTTCTTTCATGATCGTTTTCAGGATTTCCATGTTATCTAACAACTGTTTTGACCATGCCAGCACAATATAATAAGGTTTCTCTTTCAGAAGTTCTTCCAGTTCTCTTGGTTTCTCAAGTTCCGGTTCTATCTGACGGTTCAGATATTCTCCAATCAGATAAGCGGAAGACGTATCTGCCGCAAGAAACCGAAAGGTGCGCTCATCATTCCAGAGATGTGGAAGATAACGGACAATTTCTATATTATCCAAGATTTCTTTATCTGCAAGAAAAACGATCTTCACTTCATCATAGCTGTGCTGAAATACGATCTGCATGAGCAGCTGTTTCAGAAATTCTTCTTTTTCTTTCTGGCTTCCCACTACGCCACATACAAAATTCTCTGTCAGTGAAAGCATTATAGGAACATGATCCAGAAATACTTTTTTCTCTGCCAGCTGATACATATCTTCTTCCAGCTGATCTTTTGTCAGACGAAACTTCTTCTCCGGATATCGGATCTCTGCAGTCATAGGAAGCTGTCCATATCCGATCCTGAGTTTCAGAAAATCTTCTTCCCGGTAACTTCGATTCCACAGTTTTTTTTTGTCAGACGGATAGGATACTACAACATTCAGCGACGGATAGTTCTCATTAAGGATTGTTTCTTCCCTGAGTTTTTCCTGTTGGATCTCTTTGCTTTTCTGAGTAAGATATTCTGTATATTTATCAATACGAAGTTTTTCGTATTCTTTCTTTTCCTTATCGCTGTACATGCGGTTCATAATGGGAAACATCAGCATACTGAGTACGGAAGAAATATTTCCGCCCAGAGCTGCTGATCCGCCTATTACCATGGAACTTCCCATGCTCAAAAGCATTGGCGCCTGATTATCACTGAGTGAAAAAGGCGGTGCCTCAATCTTTATTTCTTCTGCCTGAAATTTTTTCTTTTTTCTTGGAAAACGGCTGAACAGATTCTCTTCTCCGTCTTCTTCCATCCGTTCCGGAACACGACTGGCAACTTTTATATTTAAAAGTCTCAATGCTCCGTCTCTGATCTGAAAGTCCATATTTTCATGATTAATGGAAAGGAATCCCGGCCCGATAATAATCTTAAGTCCCATAATAAAGATCATATCGCCTATATTCAATGTACATTCCCGAATTCTTTTTTCATTTACATAGGTTCCAAATGAACTATCCAGATCTTTTATCCGAATCCCATCATCGGATCTCGTCAGCACTGCGTGATGCCTGGATACCCATTCTTCTGTGCATACAAAATCATTGTCTGAATTTCTTCCAATGCAAAGTTTCTGTCCTTTATCAAACTGATAATTATGATAGATCATCTGTTCCGTCTGTATCGCTGCCCCATGGAGAAAACATGACCCATTTTTCATCAGGATCCGGTATCTGCTTCCATCACGGATTTCTCCCTGCATGATACTTCTGCCGGAAGCTTCGAATATCCTTTTTTCAGAACTGCTGCAGATATACCAGTGTTTTTCCTTTGCTTCTATGAAGATACCTGTTTCCTGTTCTTCCAGGAAATATTTTCCCTCCGGCGGATCAGACAGATTCATCGTTTTCATATAACCTTTTTCAAAGAGCAGATAGATCTGTATTCCATATATCTTAAGTGTTTTTAATCTGTCTTTCATTTTCACATCCTTCCTCTGATCTGCCATTCAGCTGTTCTGTCCTGACATCTGCAAATGAACAGAGTTTTATCAGAAGTATGGTTAATATGTACATTATAGTCTTTCAAATGTCTTATTGTCAATTTTATAAGTTCCCTTATTATTATCTATCAATATGCATTTCTGTCAAAAATTGCAATTCATCTTATTGTGTGAACATATTTGTTTTTATTATTCTATTTGTGCCTCATATATAACATATAATGCCTTATTTTTAGTATAAAAAATGGCAGCGTACGGATTTTTTCTCCATACGCTGCCGGTTTATTTATTTCTTCACTGCCGCACTTTTTACATAAGAAGTCGCACCCCATGCATGCTCCCCATCGGTATATACCGTATATGGTGTTACTCTTACATAATATCGTTTTCCCTTTGACAGTTTCGTAAGTGTTTTAATCCTTACCGGTGAATAAATAGTTTTTACACCTTTGCGGAAACGATAATCTGTAGAGTACTGGATACGGTATCCGATGGCATATGGCACGCTCTTGCAGGATACAATCAGCTGACCGGATTTGTTACTTTTCAGTGATGTGATATTGCCTTTTGCAAGGGTAATGGTTTTGTCGGCGTTGAGGGTGAAGTAATATTCTCTATTGCTATCGTAAATTTGCAGATAATATGTTCCCTTAGACAATGTGCGGGAAGCAGTTCCCTTATACACATCTGTAGTAACATTTTTCGTATATTTTACATTGTCACTATCCAAGAACTTCTTACCATTGCTATTATAAATGTAAAACTCAACTGTACCATCATATGTTGTTGCTCGCAAAGAAACATGCGTTTTTTCTTTCAACGTAAAACTGTAGTATTTACTATAAAAGTGCTGCCCTCTGTACGTCTCTCCCATCGTATAAGGCATAGCCTCATCTGCCATAGACGCATACACCGGAACTACACTGCTCCACAATGTTCCCATGCAGATCATCAGAGTTAAAAGCAGAGACATCCAGCGTTTTTTCATAAGTTTTTTCATCTTTATTTCTCCTTCCTGTTGTATGATGTTTCACACATATACGATATTTTTTATTATAGGCTTTTATGTTTTATCATGTCAATTATGTTTCCTTATTTTGATGAAAATATCTGATAAATATTGAAAAATCCCACAACAGATGCTATTATAAATCCAAAGCATATTTCTCTTAATTTCAAGGCATTTTGCCATCTTATTTTTCTTATTTCATTTCAGAAATCCATGCTTTTAAATCCATTTCTATTAATAAGCAGGAGTTCTGGGAAGAAGTTTTTTCAGCACTATTTGTTCTTACGCTCCTGCATTCTAAGGAGGTAGTGCTAATGGCAAAAAACAAAAACCGTAACTCATGCTGTAAATGACTGTGTAAAAGAAGGAATCCTGGAAGAATTTCTTCGCAAAAATCGTTCGGAGGTTATTGCTATGAGTATATTTGAATACAACAAAGAAGAGGAAGAACGGAAAATACGAAAGGCGGAATATGAGGCTGGTGAGACTCGCATCCTTAATCTTATTCAACGCCTTGCCCTTGATGGCCGCTCCGATGAAATCCCCAAACTTGCCACTGACAGAAATCTGTTAAATAGGTTGCTTAAAGAATACAATTTATAAACACTCATTTTATACCAAACAAAAAGACCTGAAAGAAAATTAGTTACCCTATTTCTTCCAGGTCTTTATAATTTTATCTGGCCATATTTACAATCTTATCTCAGATCAGTGTTTTTCTGTATTTATTTATGCAGATGCACATCCAGCTGATTATAAGGAATCTCAATTCCATAATAATCAAAATCTTCCTTGATCCGCTGGTTCAGTCTCCATCTGGTTGCCCAGTAGCGGTCGGTATCTACCCAGACACGAAAGCCCATGATCACGGAGCTTTCTGCCAGCTCGTCTACAAATACCACCATCTCTTCGTCTTCTCTTGTATCCGGATCTTCGGTGAGGATATCTTCCAGGATATCCTTGGCTTTCTGGATATCTGCATTGTAGGAGATCCCTACTTTGATCTCCAGCCTTCGCTGATCCCTTGCTGTTACGTTGGTGATGGTCGCATTGGAAAGAGTACCGTTGGGGATCACGATGTGCTTGTTATCGATGGACAACAGCGTTGTATAACAGATCTCGACCTTGGCTACCGTTCCCTCGCTTCCGTCCTGTCCGTTAACGATGATGTAATCCCCTACCTGGAAAGGCTTGAACAGAAGAAGCATCATACCTCCTGCCAGGTTGGCAAGTCCGCCCTGGAGAGCAAGACCCATAGTAACACCGGCAGTTCCGAGAAGTGCTGCCAGGGATGATTCCTTTACTCCAAAGCTTGTGGATATGTTAAAGATCAGGAGTATGTAAAGTATGATCTTGACCAGAGATGACATGAACTGCGCCACTCCTGTATCCAGCCTGGATTTTGTCAGTGATTTCCTCACAAACTTTACGATCCATTTGATCACCGTGCTCCCTACCCAGAAAGCAATGATAGCCAGAACAACCTTGATCCCGAATTTCGTGATGTCCGGCAGATAATTTTCAAACATCTGCCTGTACTGGCTTACCTGATTTCCGACCTCCTGCACGGTCTGTACAGTACTATCCAAATATAGTCCCTCCTGTCTGATCGATTATTCGATATACATGTGCGGATCGATCTATGAGCTTAAGCCCTTATTTCTGATATAAGCATTTCCTATAATCCGCATCTGGTAATATAATAATACAGCAGCGGTTTTTCCCTGTAAACCTGATTTCTCCGGTTTTATAAAGTATCGGGTATAAACCACTGCTGTATTTCTGTTATAGCTCTATTGCATCTCTGTCCGGTAATCTCCCGCAGAATGCTGCAGAATATTCCTGTCTGCTTCTCTTTACTCAGTTTTTCTCTTTATTTACTGATCCCCTTCATGGAAAGGCTGATACGTTTTTTCTTCATATCAACACCAAGAACACGGACATCCACGATATCTCCCACACTGACTGCTTCCAGCGGATGTTTGATGAACTTCTCACTCATCTCGGAGATGTGGACCAGTCCGTCCTGATGCACACCGATATCCACAAAAGCACCGAAGTCAATAACATTGCGGACAGTTCCCTTGAGGACCATGCCTTCCTTCAGATCCTTCATATCCAGGACATCGGTACGGAGGATCGGTTTCGGCATCTCATCTCGCGGATCTCTGGCCGGTTTTTCCAGCTCTTTTACGATATCACGAAGAGTCGGCTCTCCGATCTCCAGCTCCTTTGCCAGTTTTCCGTAATCGCGGATCTGCCCGGAAATACCGGTAAGCTTACGCTCTGCCACATCTTCCGGTGTGTAGCCCAGCTTTTCCAGGAGTTTTTTTGCTGCGTCATAGCTTTCCGGATGGACACTGGTCGCGTCCAGAGGATTTTTGCCTCCTGTGATCCGTGTGAAACCTGCACACTGCTCAAAGGCTTTCGGACCAAGCTTGGCAACCTTAAGAAGCTCTCTTCTTGTCTGGAAACGGCCGTTTTCCTCACGGTAGGCTACAATATTCTTTGCGATGGCCTTGCTGATTCCGGAAATATACTCCAGAAGGGATGCAGATGCCGTATTCAGATCCACTCCGACCTTG
The DNA here is from genome assembly GCF_040910705.1 of Blautia sp. RTP21359st1_E11_RTP21359_211015. Taxonomy (NCBI): domain Bacteria; kingdom Bacillati; phylum Bacillota; class Clostridia; order Lachnospirales; family Lachnospiraceae; genus Blautia; species Blautia sp. RTP21359st1_E11_RTP21359_211015. Next base: position 56,714 of record NZ_JBDGAB010000012.1, on the reverse strand, counting down.
TTTACACAATCTTCCACAACGCCGTTAAGGGCTTCTCCCAGCTTTTTCTGGTTCATATCATGCTGATACTGACCGACACCGATGGATTTCGGATCGATCTTTACAAGCTCTGCAAGCGGATCCTGTACACGTCTTGCGATGGATGCGGCGCTTCTCTGTCCAACATCGAAATTCGGGAATTCTTCCGTGGCAAGCTTGCTTGCGGAATATACAGAAGCACCCGCCTCGTTGGTGATGACGTACTGGACCTTTTCCGGGATTTCCTTAAGAAGCTCCACGATGATCTGCTCGGATTCTCTGGATGCCGTTCCGTTTCCTACAGAGATCAGTGTCACATGATATTTGCTGATAAGCTTTTTCAGGGTTTCCTTTGCGGCACGAATCTTGGTCTCATTGGTTGGTGCTGTGGGATAAATAACTGTGGTATCCAGAACCTTTCCGGTAGGATCTACCACTGCCAGCTTGCATCCGGTACGGAAGGCAGGGTCCCAGCCAAGAACTACCTGTCCTGCAATTGGAGGCTGCATGAGAAGCTGCTCCAGATTTTTGCCAAAGACATGGATGGCACCGTCCTCTGCTGCCTCTGTAAGGGCGCTTCGGATCTCACGCTCAATAGCCGGTCCGATGAGACGTTTATAGCTGTCCTCAATGGCTTCTTTCAGAACAGGTGTAGTATATGGATTATCGCGGACGATCACCTGTTTTTCAAGATAACGGATGATCTCTTCCTCAGGTGCAAGGATCTTCACAGTAAGGAATTTCTCTTTCTCACCACGGTTCAGAGCAAGGACACGATGACCTGCAAGCTTTTTCACCGGCTCTTCAAAGTCATAATACATCTCGTATACAGACTGCTCCTTCTCATCTCTTGCGGTGGAACATATAGTTCCCTTATCCATTGTTCTCTTACGGATGCTGATGCGATAATCTGCTTCATCGGAAATGTGCTCCGCAATGATATCTCTGGCACCGCTGATGGCCTCTTCCACAGTTTTGACTTCTTTTTCCTCAGAAAGAAATGCTTTTGCCTCTTCTTCAAGAGGTTTCTTCGTCATCTGGAGAAGGATGATGTCGGCCAGAGGTCCCAGACCTTTTTCCCTGGCGATGATGGCACGTGTACGGCGCTTCGGGCGGTACGGACGGTAAAGATCCTCTACCACAACGAGTGTCTGCGCTGCCTCGATCTGTTTCTTCAGCTCCGGAGTCAGCTTGCCCTGCTCCTCGATGCTGCCCAGAACCTGAGCCTTTTTATCCTCAAGATTTCTTAAATAAGTAAGTCTCTCATTAAGATTACGAAGCTGTTCGTCGTTCAGTGTACCGGTTGCTTCCTTACGGTATCTGGAAATAAAAGGAATGGTGCAGCCTTCATCGATCAGCTTAACCGCTGCCTCGACCTGCCATTTCTCAACGTTCAATTCTCTGGTAATTACCTGAATAATATCCATTTTTATCTTTCTCCCGTTGTTTCAAATTTGCCTGAGGCTGCTTTTTCCTCTTTACACAGCTTCTGACATTTATCAAAGATCAATCTGTGCGATCACGTCCTTCAGAGCATTGGCGCTTGCATGAAGCTTCTCTGTCTCCTCCTCGGTCAGCGGAACACGAACGATACGTTTTACACCTTCCGGTCCGATAGAAGCCATGGTACTAAGACATACGTCTTCAACACCGTACTCTCCGTGAAGCATGGTTGATACACTGACTATTGTATCAGATGCTGCAAGAAGAAGCGAGCAAAGTCTGCAAACAGATACGGCTACCGCATAAAATGTAGCACCCTTCTTGGCGATCACAGTTGATCCTGAAGTATGAACATACTCCAGAACCTCTTCTCTGTCAAGTGGCTGCAGATCTTTCTGATCCTCATGAACGATCTTGTCAAACTCATCAAGGGTCGCACCTGCAACAAAGGCTCTGGACCACGGTACAAAGGAAGTATCTCCATGCTCTCCGAATACATAGGCGTGGATATTTTTCTCAGATACACCGTAGTGCTGAGAAAGTCTGCAGCGGAGACGGGCCGTATCCAGGGCGGTTCCGGAACCAAGGATCTGATTTTCCGGCAGTCCGGAAAGCTTTGCAAATGCATAAGTCATAATATCACATGGATTACTTACGATAATATAAAGCGCTTTGGGAGCCACCTTTACGATCTCCGGAGTAATACTCTTCATAATGTTGACGTTGGTCTGTGTCAGCTCGATGCGAGTCTGTCCCGGTTTTCTGGCAATACCGGAAGTGATGATCACAATGTCAGAATCTACAGCATCCGGGTAATCTCCTGCCACGATGGAGATCGGCTCACGGAAACTGGTTCCCTGCTCAATATCCATAACCTCACCTTCAGCCTTATCTTTGTTAATATCGATCAGAACGATCTCTGATGCAATACTCCTCTGTGATAAGGTATAAGCGATAGTTGCTCCTACACTTCCTGCTCCGATGATCGTAATTTTACTGCTCATATTTGTTCTCCTTTCAGCGTTGTTTGTCATTTTAATAACAACTTTAATTACACACATTCAAACATAACATAAAACATTGCCCTGTGCAATAAAAATTTTATTGTATTTCTCAGGTTAATCCCCGCTAATTTGCATTTCAAATTATTTAAACCACTTATATTTTCTGATATTTTTCCTATTATTCTGTATACATTCCTGTTATTTTTTTATCGATTTATAGAAGCAATTTCAGAAACCTAGCAAAAAACCTCTGAACTTCAAAAAAAATCAAGAAGTCCAGAGGTTTCTTTCACCTCTTATTATTGGCTTAGATTCAGATGTTTATAGCTGCTCCAACGTTCACCCGGTTAATTCTTTGCCTGGGCAAGGGCTTTTTGTGCAGCGTCCAGGATCCCTTCGGAAGAATATGTGGCTCCGCTGACAGTATCGATCCCATCCGCCGACTGGTTTGCCATGATCTGAGAATAGATCGTGCTCCATGCAGGATCAAAAAATTCCGGTGTATCCTGATTTGTCTGCTCAATGGATGCGATCTGGCCTCCTGAGATCGTAATTGTCAGATATGTTTTTCCTCCATATCCAAAAGCTGATCCCATATACGTTCCATCTCTGTACATTCCCACCGGTTCCGGTGCTTCCGTTGGCTCCGGTGTCGCATCCGGCTCATTTGTTCCTGGTGTTGGAGTTACATTAGGCTCCTCCGGAACCGGCGTCACATCCGGATCTTCCGGCTCCGGCGTCGGGGTTGCTGCCGGTGTCTCTGTTGGCTTCGGTGTGGCTGTCAGTTTCGGCGTTGCCGTGGGTTTCGGTGTGGCTGTTGGCTTTGGTGTCGGTTTCTTTGTTGGAGTTGGTGTCGGTTTCTTTCCATACTCCGGATTGACCGCTTCTTTGAGAGCTTTTTTTACAGCGTTCAGAATTCCGTTGGAGGAATAGGTGGCTCCGCTTACTGCATCAATATCATCCACAGAATCCGTGCCAATGATCTGTTCTTCCAGCATGCTCCATGCTTTTTCAAAAAACTGCTCCGTGTCCGTATTTTCCTGTTTCAGAGCTTCGATCACTCCATCCTTGATGGTCACAGTTACTTTCACATCTCCATTGAAGCCCTTTGCCGAAGCTGTATATTTACCGTCCAGATATTTTTTGGGACTGTCCGGATCTTCCGGTTTCTTTGTAGGAGATGGTTTTTTGGATGGTTTTTTTGTAGGTGACGGAGCTGATGTCGGAGTTGGTAAAGCAGTTGCCGCAGGTGTAGGGGTGACCTGCTGGCTGTTTCCATCTGCCGCTGCCTGGGAGAGGGCATTCTGAACTGCCTGGATGATTCCGTTGGAGGAATAGGTTGCTCCACTTACTGCATCTACATTCGGTGTATTTCCGGCAATCATCCTGCTGATCACACCCTGAGCTGACGCAAAATACGACGCAGTTTCTCCAGATGCCTCCAGAATATCAATGGCTGCGATCTTTCCTCCGCTGACTGTTACCTGTACACGGATCGTACCACCGAATCCGGTTCCAGATCCTTCATATACTCCATCTTTATAGCCATTGGCCGGAACTGCCGCTACCGGGGTCTGGGTAGAACCCTGTCCTGCCGCACCGACATTGCTTTTTGCTGATTCTGAAACCGTTCTCGTACCAGAACTTTTTTTTGCTGCTGTTTTTTTCGCACTTTTCTTTGATGAGCTTTTCTTTGATGTACTGTTTTTCTTATCTGAGGCAGATGTGCTGTCAGAAACAGTATTTCCTTCTTCATATCCGAGATATTTTTCCAACTCCGAAGCAGACATCACGGTTGTCTCTGCTTTCTGTACTGCTTCCGTTGATTCCTCGGATCCCTTCGCCTTTATGCCCGAAAACGCAAGCGCCGCAATCACAGCTGCTGCAGGGATCATTTTCGTCCAGGGCACCTTGGGTGTGCCATTTTCGGCTGGTTTTTTATCTTTTAACTCTTTTTCCATGGATACTTGTTCTCCCCTCTTTCTATGCGGCTTCCCGTCAGGCATATGCTCTGTATCGCATTCCAGGTGATTTTCCGGATTGCTGTAGAAATGAGCAGACCTCTGCCGCAGACATAAAAGGGTCTGCGGCAGAGGTTGTTCTTACTCTTTGCTAAACAGTTGCATTATTTAACAGTTACCACAAATTTCTTTGTAATTCCGTTGCATTTCACTGTGATCGTTGCTTTACCTTTTTTGATTCCCTTTACAACACCCTTGCTGTTTACAGCTGCAACTTTTTTATTGCTGCTTGTATATGTAACCTTGCCTGCAGGTGCTGCTTTGGATCTGATGGTTGTTGTTTTACCTTTTTTGATCGTTGCAGAGGATTTTACAAGACTGAATGCAGGATTCTTGACAACTACTTTGCAGGTTGTCTTCAGGGCTCCTGCCTTTGCTGTAATCGTAACGGTTCCTGCTTTAATTCCTTTTACAACACCTGTTTTACTGTTTACGGTTGCAACCTTTGTGTTGCTGCTTGTGTATTTTACAGTTGCAGATGGTGTTGCAGTTGCTTTTACAGTTGCTGTTTTTCCTTTGTAGATCGTTACGGAAGCCTTTGCAAATTTAATTGTAGAAGCTTTTACTGTTACCTTGCAGGTTGCTGTGGTATTTCCTACCTTTGCTGTGATAACTGCTGTTCCGGCTTTTACGCCTTTAACAACACCCTTGCTGCTTACCGTTGCAACCTTTGTGTTGCCGGACTTAAATGTTACTGCTGCATCGCTGTCATTTGTTGTTGCCTTAAGAGTCGTTGTTTTTCCTGTATATACAGCTGCTGCTGTCTTATCAAGTGTAACTGTTACCTTCTGAAGCTCTTTCTCTGCTCCCTGAAGATGTTCAAGTGCTTCATTTACCTCAGCCTGACTTGCATCTGTTTTTGCAAGAATGTCTTCTGCTTCCTGAAGCTCACCGGCAAAGGACTTCCAGGTTGCAATTGTGTAATCTGCCTCTGCCAGAGCCTTTGCAGCTTCCACTTCTGTTTTAAGACTTGTAAAATCAGTTGGCTCCATTGTAGGATTTACGATATTCTCTGCAGTTGCCTGGAAGCTGTAGGTATAGTCATTATATCCAAGAGCATACACTGTCAGTTTCCAGTATCCTGTTCCGTCTGTTCCTCCCGGAAGCTTGCAGCGTGCAGATTTTGTAAGTCCAAGCTGGATTCCCATTGCTTTATGCATCCAGTTATCTGCGGCAAACTTGGTTCCATAAGAAGCGAGGCATTTTGTATATGTGGAATCATCTCCATAATAATCCCAGCGTACAGCCTGCATATTTGCACCAAGATCGCCATAATTTCCATTGAGATCCACACGGAGGAATTCGCCGTAGCTTCCGCTTGCTGCTTTTACACTCGGCTTGATCTCTGTTGCTGTTTTTAACGCCTGATCCTTGATACCGGAAGCTGTTCCGTCTGATTTTCTTGCTGTAAATGTAAAGCCGTCACCATTTTTCTCCGCATATTTCAGACCATTTGTCTGTGCATTTACGTCTGCCACAAGGCCTTTATAATACTGAAGATTGTTTTCACTGTATCCTCCGGAGAGCACAGCTCCATCCTGTACAACATTATACTTTTTGCAGAAATCTGCAAAATCTGCGGTCTTAACTGCTACCGGGACATATTTCAGACCATATATCTCATAATGATCCATCGTATAGGTTTTTCCATCTTCTGTTGTTATACTGCCTCTGTTCCATTTTACCTTGGAACCGTCTGTAAGATAAAGTGTGCTTCCTTTATCCTCCCAGTAGGATACGTCGAATCTGGTTCCGTCTTCAGCAATGATCGTAGCTTCTGTCTGATAGCTTCCTCTGTGAAGTCCATGATTTGCAGTCGCTCTTGTTACTGTATCAAAAGCTCCTGTATCAAACTCACTATGTGAATCCTTCTCTTCTGAAGAGCTTGTATCTCCAGCTGCATATACGCCTTCTGCTGCCCAGTACTCACCCCAGGTAAGTCCTGCATATACGTACTGATACTCGCCTGTCAGCTGGTCAGAATCGGAAAATGCTTCCGCCACTTCATCGCCTTCTGTGAAATCCTCTTCCCCTGTAGAGAACGGGTCTGCTTCCTCTGCTGTATCTTCCTGCTGGATATCCTCTGTCTCGTCTGCAGCAGCTTCTGGCACTGCTGCATCCTCTGCTGCTTCTTCTGTTATGTCTGCAGCATCCTCTATAGCTTCTTCTGCTACAGCTTCAGTATCCTCTGCCGTTTCCTCTGTGCTAAAATCCTCCGTATCTCCTGCCTCTGCCTCGGAAACCACGGCTGCATCAAGATCAGATGCCATTACAGCGGTCGGAAAGGTTGTTGCTGCCACTGCAAGACTTAAAATGCATGGAGCTGTTTTTTTCAATAGATTCCACTTCTGCATTGCTTATTCCTCCTAAAAATATGATATATTTATAGAACCCTTTCCAGGTTTACTATCGCAAGTACTGCGGATATGAGCATTCCCTCTGCCAAACAGTCATAAACCGGATTGCCGGGAGATCAGCTTCACTCTGCAATATCCTCCACACTATAGGAATCCGCAAGCAGGCTGAACCGCTCCTTCATCCCCTCAGTGAGATACACATGATGGTCTTCATCCACAAAAAGTCCGTCTGCACCGTGAGCTTTCAACAGCTGTGTCCCTTTTTCCACCCCCAGCACAAAACATGCTGTGGAAAGCGCATCTGCCTCCAGACCTGAGTCACAGACTACCGTTACCCCGGTCACTCCGCTTTCTGCCGGATAGCCGGTAGATGGGTCCATAATGTGGTGATACCTTACACCATTTTCGATAAAATATTTCTCATAATCTCCGGATGTGGAAAGAAATTCTGTACCATTTAAGGCAACCACACCAAGATAGTCATCCTCATTTTCAGCTCTGGGATCTGTCACTGCCACATTCCAGGAAGAACCATCCGGCTTGCTTCCGTAGGTCATGACACTGCTTCCTCCCAGATTCATAAGTGCTGCTGTTACATCCTTCTTTGTTTCCAGTTCTTTAAGGATCAGGTCACAGCCAATACCCTTTCCCGCTGCTCCAAGATCCAGAGAACAGCTCTCCTCCATGTGGACCGTATTTCCGTCAAGAAAAATCTTCTGATATCCGGAATCCTTCAGAACATTCTTAATTTCTGCTTCTTCCGGAATTTTCTGGTTTTCCCCTCCAATATCCCACAGGCGGATCAGCTTCCCGATGGTTGGGTCAAAGGCTCCGTCAGAATCCTCTGCGATCTTCAGAAGACGTTTCAGGTATCCGGAAAGCTCGTCGGAAATCTCCGTATCTTTTCCGCTGTCTGCATTCACCTTATAGATTTGGGACTTCTCATTGGTCCAGGAAAGAAGGTTCGTCTCCACATCTGTCAGCACAGCTGTCAGCTTACTGTTTATATCGTCACCTGTGGTATAGAGTGTTTCTGATACCACAGTATCCATTGCAAAATCTGTATCGGTATATGTCTGTACATCATTTTCCGAAGCAGCCATGCACAGCACAGGAAACAACACCGCAATTCCTGTAAATGTAACTGCTGCCAGAAAAGTTTTCTTTTTCAGAGCCTGATATCTCATAGATCATTTTTCCTCAATTGTTCCAATATGAATATTTTTTCTCGGGCAGGCTGCGGCACATGCGTGACAGCAAAGACATTCGCCGGATCTGCCTGTGTCACCGTCGATATCCAGATGAGCCGGACATCTTTTTTTACAGAGACCACATTTCGGCGGACATTTCTCACGGTTTCTCCGAAACAGTGCACCCGGAAGGATTGGCATTAATGCAAAAACCGCTCCCATGGGACAGAGAAACTGGCAGAAAAACCTTTCCTGTGTACACATTCCCACAATGATCAGCACCAGGAGCACAATTCCCACCAGATATTTGCTGTTCGGGAGCCGTCCTGCCGTGAGCATGGAAAAAACATCCCACGGGCTGGTTCCCGTAAGCTTTCCGTATACACCTGTAAGGCAGGAAAGCAGGATCAGTGCCAGTACGATATATTTGACTTTCTGAAGCCCGTGAACCATTTTTTCGGAAAGAACCGGTTTCTTTTTTTTGTGAAAGCATTTCATCCGGATCCAGGAAAAGCCTTCATATACGGCATCTCCGAAAGATCCGAATGCACACGCATATCCGCAGAAATGTCTTCCGAAAAAGCAGGTAAAGATCAGAAGCACTGCCGTTACAGTCAGAAAGGAATTCCACTCCACCGGCTGACCGGCCGCAATGGCAAGAAAGATCGATTTGATACCTGCAAAGGCTGTAGAAAACAGAGACGGGGCGGCAATAAAAAATGCCAGCTGTATTCCCGCACGCATCAGCCTTACCTCCCGCTGTCTTTTTTTCATGAGTTTTCCGCCTTTCCAAGTGCCGCATCCACTGCGTTTAGGATTCCTGTGGAGCTGAACGTTGCTCCAGATACGGTATCCACATCTGTACTCTGAGCACTCAGGATGGAATCGATCACACTCTCTGCCTGTGAAAGATATGCACTGTCCTCACCTGGGGCGCTGACTACGTTGATGGATGTGATCTCATCACCGGTAAGTGTCACCTCCACCTGAATGGTCCCGCCGTATCCCTCGGCTTCTCCTGTATAGGTTCCATCTTTATATACATTATCGGAATCTGTGGTTGCTGTGTCCTCTGCGTCTGCATCGGATACATTGCCGTCTGAAGTGTCTGTTGTTTTGTCATCGCCTGCTGTATCTGCATCACTGCTGCCTGATCCTACAGATGCTGCCTGATTCTGCATACGATTTACATAACTCGTCTCCAGCGCACTGAGAAGTTCATTCTGCTGCTCCTGAAGTGTATCTACCTTATCTGTCAGAGCCGCGATCTCTTTTTCATTTGCCTGGGCTTTCATGCTACTGTTATAAAAAAGTACAGCCAGGATCACCAGCAGTAAGGAGATCACTCTCATATAAAAATTCTGATTTTTCATCTCTTTTCTCCCTTGTATTTATAACAATTCCGTAAATTGCTGCATCAGGCTCAACTGTGCGAACATATATGGCTGCGTCAGATGCTCTCGATCCAGTCCTGTAATCTGCGTATAACTGTCTTTTGGATAAATTATATAGTTTTTATCCATATACATAAATTAGTTTTGATTAATCTTTTTTATAAAATTAGACGATGCTAACTTACAGTTAGGTATTATATCACCTGTTTTTTTTCTTGTCTACACTTTTGTTAGTAGTTTATAACTTTTTCCAATATGAATTTTTCTGTTTTATGTCTTTTATAAAAGAAAAATCATCGCCACTCCTCCCTTTCCGTTGGGAACAGCTGTATGAATTATGGTTAGATATCATTAACTTATGTTTGCCTTTTAATTTCGATTATGATATGATTTTTCTGAATCTGTAACAGAAATGGAGATTTGTTTTGAAGAAAAAAGAATTGATTTTTATTGCCGGGATCCTGATTCTGGCGGGGGTTCTCTGGCTTGGTTTTCAGATTGCGGGGAAACGTTCCCATAATACGATCCGTATTACCGTTGACGGAAAAGAATTCGGAACCTATTCGCTTTCCCAGGACCAGATCATCCACATCGGAGACACCAATGTCTGCGAGATCAAAGATGGAAAAGTTACAATGATCGAAGCAACCTGCCCGGATCATTACTGTATGAAACAGAAGGCTGTGGACGAGCACGGCGGTTCCATCATCTGCCTTCCTAATAAGGTTGTGATAGAAGGGGAAAATACTGCAGAGGATTCGGATTCGGAGAGTTCGCCTAAAATTGATGCGGTGACATAAAATTTCCGGAGAATATGCGTAATACGTGTTCTCCGTAGAGTTTTCTCTGACAGACGGTATTCTGTCTGTGCTGTTTCTGCAACGATATTCCTGCAACAAATGAAAGGATTTATTTATGAAACGAAAAACAGCTTATCTCGGATTATTTGCCGCAGTAGCGATCATTTTTGGATATGTGGAGTCTCTGGTCCCTGTATTTACAGGAATTCCGGGTATCAAGCTCGGGCTTGCAAACCTGGCGGTGCTTTTTATACTGGACCGATATTCTGTAAAAGAAGCGGCTCTCGTGTCCGTTGTCAGAATCCTGGTGATCGGATTTATGTTTGGAAATCTGTTCAGTATTTTGTATAGTCTGGCTGGCGCTGCGCTTAGCCTGACTGTGATGGATCTTTTGAAAAAACATTCCGGCTTCAGTCTGATCGGTATCAGTGTGGCCGGTGGTGTCACACATAATATCGGGCAGCTGATCGTTGCCATGATCGTGGTGAGCAATACGAGTTTGATGGTTTATGCACCGGCACTGCTGGTGGCAGGTGTCCTGGCGGGGATTCTCATAGGTGGGTTGACAAAGGAGGTTGTGGGACGACTTCCTTTGAATCTATAATTATGTGGTTTGCTTTTTGGATTATGGTTTTCACTTTTTTAAGTGAGGGGAAATTGTGTGGTTTGATTTTTTAGATTATAGTTTTCACTTTTTGAAGTGAGATAAATTGGGTAGTTTGATTTTTGGGGATTGTAGTTTTCACTTTTTGAAGTGAGAGGAAATTGGATGGTTTGATTTTTTTTGGATTATAGTTTTCACTTTTTGAAGTGAGATAAATTGGATAGTTTGATTTTTGGGGATTGTAGTTTTCACCTTTTGAAGTGTGAGGAAATTGGATGGTTTGATTTTTTTGAATTATAGTTTTCACTTTTTGAAAGTGAGAGGAAATTGGATGGTTTGATTTTTTTGGATTATAGTTTTCACTTTTTGAAAGTGGGTAATTTGCGAGAAGGGGAAGCACTCATAGTTGCGAAGGCCGTCTCCCCTTCTCGCGCTCTTCCCCTCCTGGCCACGCCACTGTGATGCGTTGTGGAATGTGTAAGTGTATCGGCTCAGTCCTGTATTCTGCTGTATCGGCAGTGACAGGCTGAGCCGATTATTGATTCGGCCTTGCATTCTGCTGCACTGGCAGTAGCAGGCTAAGCCGATTATTGATTCTGTCTTGTATTCTGCTGCACTGGCAGTAGCAGGCTGAGCCGATTATTGCTTCGGCCATGTATTCTGCTGCACTGGCAGTAGCAGGCTGAGCCGATTATTGCTTCGGCACTGTATTCTGCTGTACCGACAGTAGCAGGCTGAGCCGATTGTTGCTTCGGCGCTGATTATTGCTTCTTCACTGTTTATCGCTTCTGGCTGAATGGGAAAGTGGACTGCGTAGCGGGCTTGTTCTCTGGATTGTGGTGTATCGCTGTTATTCAGGAACAGGCTTCGCCAATATATTTACGTCAGCATAAATCGGCTCAACCTTCCACAGCCAACGTAGTAGAATCCATCGCCCCTCCAATATCTTCACATATTTCTACAGCCTACAATAGCTGCGTGCCCGGAAAGGGGGAGCTCGAGGGGGAAAAGCGGGCTTCGCAACTTTGAGTGCTTTCCCCC